>JAVBPQ010000144.1:0-27003 GCA_031549525.1 Clostridiaceae bacterium
ATATTTTAATAAATGCTGTCAACAAATGATATAAGAGAAGAACAACGTATAACTGAAATTAAATAAGAGCCAATATTTTTTAAATAAGGATTTTTTATGTCTTTTAATGTTGACAATATTACTCTGATTTGATAGTATGAAATTAAGTAATCCGTAGTAAATTACTCAACATTAGAAAAGATGGTGATGATTATGAAACTATCTACTAAAGGAAGATATGGTGTAAAGGCCATGGTAGATTTGGCCATCAATTCTGCAAATGGTCCTGTAAATATAAAATCGATTGCTGAGAGGCAAAATATTTCTGAATATTATTTAGAACAATTATTTTCTCAGCTTAGAAAGGCTAATGTAATTTCAAGCATTAGAGGAGCAACTGGAGGATACACTCTAGCAAAAGAACCAAAAGATATAACTGTTAAAGAAATAATAGATGTTGTTGAAGGACCTGTTGGTATATCAAATTGCATTGAAGGTGAGAATTGTTCAAATATGGATTTATGTGCAACTAGATTGTTATGGCTTAAAATAAGTGAAAGCATCAATTCTGTTATGGAAAATACAAGTTTAGAAGATATAATTTTAGATTATAAAAAAATAAATAAGAAAGGGTGTTAAAAATGAAAAGGGAAGTATACATGGATTATGCGGCAACTACCTTTGTAAAACCTGAAGTTTTTAATGCAATGGTTCCATTTTATAAAGAATACTTTGCAAATCCATCTTCTATTTACAGTATATCAAGAGAGCCTCAAATGGCTATAGATAAAGCAAGAGAACAAATAGCAAAATCTATAAATGCAGATAGATCTGAAATTTACTTTACAGGAGGTGGGTCAGAAGCTGATAATTGGGCCATTAAGGGAGTTGCATATGCAAATAAAAATAAAGGAAATCACCTTATAACATCGAGTATAGAACACCATGCTATATTACATGCTTTTCAATATTTAGAAAAGCAAGGCTTTGAAGTAACATATCTTCCAGTTGATTCTGAAGGGAGAATTAATATAGAGGATTTAAAAAATGCAATAAAAGATACAACAACTTTGGTTTCTATAATGTTTGCAAATAATGAAATAGGTGTTATACAAAATGTAAAAGAAATAGGCTCTCTTTGCAAAGAAAGGAAAGTTTTATTTCACACTGATGCAGTTCAAGCAATAGGGCATCTTAAAGTGGATGTTAAAGAAATGAACATAGATTTGTTATCCATGGCTGCTCATAAAATTTATGGACCAAAAGGAATAGGTGCACTATATATTAGAAAAGGAGTTAAAATTGATAACTTAGTCCATGGCGGAGGTCAAGAAAGGGGAAGAAGAGCAGGAACAGAGAATGTAGCTGGAATGGTAGCTCTTGGAATAGCATGTGAGCTTGCTACTAAAAATATTGAAGAAGAAAATAAAAGGATGTTAAAACTCACTGAAGCTTTAATAGATGGACTTTTAAAGATACCTTATTCAAGATTAAACGGACCAAAGCCTGGACCAGAGAGGCTTTCTAACAATGTAAATGTATGTTTTCAGTTTATAGAAGGAGAATCTATGCTTTTAATGCTGGATGCTGAAGGGGTTTGTGCTTCAAGCGGAAGTGCGTGTACATCAGGTTCATTAGATCCTTCTCATGTGCTTTTAGCAATTGGCCTTCCACATGAAATTGCTCATGGTTCTTTAAGGCTTACATTAGGAGAAAAATCTTCTATGGAAGATGTTGAGCATGTATTAAATGTATTGCCTAATATAATAGATAAATTAAGACGAATGTCACCACTTTGGAACGAACATATTAAAGGAGGAAAATAGTATGATGTACAGTGAAAAAGTTATGGATCACTTTAGAAATCCAAGAAATGTTGGGGAAATTCCTGATGCAAATGGTATTGGAGAAGTTGGAAACCCTAAATGTGGGGATATAATGAAAATATATTTAAAAGTAGAAAATGATAGAGTAAAAGATGTGAAATTTCAAACCTTTGGATGTGGTTCCGCTGTTGCATCATCTAGCATAGCTACAGAATTAATAATGGGAAAGACATTAGAAGAAGCATGGAAGCTTACAAATGTAGCAGTAGCAGAAGCTTTAGATGGTCTTCCACCTGTAAAGATGCATTGCTCTGTTTTAGCAGAACAAGCAATACACAAAGCTATCAATGATTATAGAAAAAATTCTGGGCTTAAACCCTGGGATTTTAAAGAAATCGATGAAGATGAACTGCATGAACAAGTACATGGTTAATTATAAAGGAACCTTCTAAATTTAAAATAGAAGGTTCAATTTTTGAGGTGTATTGTGAAAGAAAAAGTAGTTATTGGAATGAGCGGAGGAGTTGACAGTTCAGTTTGCGCATATCTTTTATTAAAAAAAGGATATGATGTGATTGGAATAACCCTTCAGGTATCCCAAGATGATCCTGAATTTACTGAGAGAGAGGGAGGGTGCTGCAGTTTAAGCGATGTTGAGGATGCAAGAAGAGTAGCATATAAATTAGGAATTCCTTTTTATGTCTTTAATTTTAGGAAAAATTTTAAAGAAAAGGTAATAGATAATTTTATAGAAGAGTATTTAAATGGACATACTCCTAATCCATGCATAAGGTGCAATAAATACATTAAGTTTGAGGATCTTCTTTTAAAGAGCGTGGCAATAGGAGCAGATTATATCGCCACAGGGCATTATGCTAAAATAGAAAATAAAGACAGTAGATTCTTATTAAAAAAAGCAGGAGATGAAACTAAAGATCAGACTTATGTTCTCTATAATTTAACCCAGCATCAGCTTAAACATACTTTGATGCCCTGTGGGGATTATACAAAAAAAGAGATAAGAAGAATTGCAGAAGAAATAGGGCTTGATACAGCAAAGAAGCCTGATTCTCAAGAAATATGCTTTATACCAGATGATGACCATGGAAAATTTATTTCAAATAATGCTCCAAACAGTGTTAAATCTGGCAATTTTGTAGATAAAAGTGGAAATGTATTAGGTATACATAAGGGAATAGTATACTATACTATAGGACAGAGAAAGGGTCTTGGAATTGCAATGGGCAGACCTGTTTTTGTGACTGATATAAATCCTCTTAAAAATGAAATTGTAATTGGGGATGAAGAGGATATATTTAAAACATCTCTTATAATAAGGGATGTAAATTTAATACCATTTGATTTTTTAGATAAAGAAATGAATGTATACGGGAAAATAAGATATTCATCAAAACCTGCTCCTGCAACTATTTATCCCCTAGGAGATAAAAAAATAAAAGTCGAATTTTTAGATAAGCAAAGAGCTATAACAAAAGGGCAGTCTTGTGTTTTATATGATAATGATGTAGTAATTGGCGGAGGAATTATAGAGAGTGTTGTATAAAAATTATTAACTTCACAATCTTTGGAATATAATACCTTTATCATGTTAATAATTTAAGATAAATTCGTCGTGACTAGAGGTAAAATATGAGAAGATGGAAAGATTTTAAACACTTAGATATATACAACCTCCATAATAAAAAAATTGGATATAGTAAAGATATCATAATAGATTTATATAAATGGAAGGTAACAGGAATCATCATATCAAATAGGTCATTATTTTCAAAGAAAAATGGTTTTATGCGAAATTATATCTTAAATGATGACCTTCAAAATGAAAAAATAACCATAAGGGATATTGAAATTGTAAAAGGCAGTACATTTTCTACATTAAAAGGCATAGAAATTGTAGACAACACTCAGTGCATTGTAGGGCTTTTAGATGATCTATTTATAGATAGTGACTATAATATAAAGGCACTTTTAATATCCTGTGGACTTATGCTAAATTTTATAGAAGGCAAAAAAGTAGCCCTTACAGAAGATTTAAAATACGAAGGTAAATACATATTTTTAAATAAGAGAATTGAAGAACTCTTAATAAGCATGCCTCATGGTATATCAAGGGAGGTATGCTGATGCAATTTAGAGCTTTTATAAACAACAGGATATTTATTAAAGTTCTAACCCTCTTAGTTCCAGTTTTGTTTATTTTAGCTTTAAATATACCTGTAGTAAGATATGTATTTTCCATAATAGTAATCTCATTTATAGTATCATATATTTTAAAACCAGCAGTCAACTACCTTGTTAAAAACAAAATTAATAAAAAGGTAGCAACTCTATTTTTATTATTTATGTTTTTAATATTTTTTATAGCAATAATTTCCATTCTAATCCCATCTATAATAATGGAAACAACGGGAGCACAGAAGGAATTTGATGCTATAAACGACTTGATGAAGAATATTGAAAATGAAATTTCAAAATTTACTAAAAATGACAATATCTTTTTAATTCAAGAGATATATTCAAATATAAAAGGATTTATATCCTCTTCCATGGTATTGTTTTTAAGCTATCTCATGTCCTTTGCAGAAAATATAGTTGGTTTTTCTGTTGTACCAGTAATAGCATATTATCTCATAGTAGATGGGGGAGCTCTGATTGGAATAGTTTTAAAAGTATTTCCTGTTTCTATAAGAAATTCTATAAAATTATTCTGGAAAGATATAGATAAAATCCTAAGAAGGTATATATATGCTCAGTTCATACTCAGTGCATTTGTATTTGTATTTACTTTTACTGCTTTATATTTTATAAATATCAAATATGCATTGCTTTTATCTATTTTAAATGGACTATTCAATATAATTCCAATATTTGGTCCTATAATAGGAACCATACCAGCTATTATCATAGCATTTATGATGTCTCCATATAAAGCATTATATGTTTTTATAGCATATTTTATAATTCAGCAAGTGGAAGCAGACATAATAGCCCCTAAAATAACAGGAGAAACCATAAACATCCATCCAATTGTAATAATACTTTTAATACTCATAGGTCAAAAAATTGGCGGAGTATTTGGCATGATACTCTCAGTTCCAATTGCTGCAACAATTAAAGTTATATATGAAGACATAAACTATTACTTTTTTTAATTGACATATAAAAGTTTGTTTTATATAATAAATTAAAATATTAATATTTAAAAGCTATGATGAAATGAGTAAACTTTATATGCTATTTTAGAGAAGAAGTGTTTGGTGAAAACTTCATAGATATAATTTTGAAAGCTGTTTCTGAGCTTATGATTTAATGAGCATACTTTATTTTAAAGTATAAGTAGGGTGGTACCACGGATAATACTTTCGTCCCTTTTGTAGGAATGAGAGTATTTTTATTTTCAAAAAAATTATTAAGGAGAAAAAATATGGAAAAGATGAGTTTAAATAAAATTAGAAGCGAATTTTTGAATTTTTTTAAAGAAAAAGGCCATCATATTGAAAAAAGCTTTTCGCTTATACCACAAAATGATAAGAGCCTTTTATTGGTAAATGCTGGAATGCAGCCTCTTAAACCATATTTCACAGGACTTAAGACTCCACCATCAAAGAGGATGGCAACTTGTCAAAAATGCTTAAGGACTGGAGATATTGATAATGTTGGAGTAACTTCAAGGCATGCTACATTCCTTGAGATGCTTGGAAATTTTTCCTTCGGAGATTACTTTAAAAAAGAGGCTATTGCATGGGGTTGGGAATTTGTAACCGAATGTTTAAAGATACCTAAGGAGAGGTTATTTGTCACCATATATTTAGATGATGATGAAGCTTTTGATCTTTGGGTAAGTGAGACTGGTATTTCTAAAGATAGAATTTTTAGATTAGGTAAAGAAGATAATTTCTGGGAAATAGGGACTGGACCCTGTGGACCTTGTTCAGAGATTTACTATGACAGAGGAGAAGGGGAGATAAAAAATACTGAGGAGTTTCTTAAAGCAGCTGATGACGATAGAATAATAGAATTTTGGAACTTAGTATTTACTCAATTTGACAAAGATGAAGATGGAAATTACAATAAGCTTAAAAATCCAAATATAGATACTGGAATGGGACTTGAGAGGATTTCTGCAATAATGCAGGGAGCAAATAGCATTTTTGAAGTAGATGCTATTATGAATATCTTAAACAAAGTTTCTTGCGAAACGGGTGTAAAATATGGTGTGAGCCCTGATAATGATATTTCCATAAGGATAATAACAGATCATTTAAGGAGCATGACATTTTTAATATCTGATGATGTCATACCTTCAAATGAAGGAAGAGGTTATGTATTAAGAAGGCTTATAAGAAGAGCATCAAGGCATGGAAGAAAGCTTGGGGCAAATAAATTATTTTTACACAGGATTTTTAAAGTGGTTGTAGACAATTTTAAAGAGGCATATCCTGAACTAAAAGAAAAAGAAGCATACATAGAAAAGGTAATTAAAATTGAAGAAGAAAAATTTAATGAAACTATAGATACTGGATTAAATTTATTAAACAATTATTTAGGAGATATAAGAAACAGTGACAAAAAAGTGTTGATGGGAGCACTTGCATTTAAGTTATATGATACCTTTGGATTTCCTATAGAACTCACTTTTGAAATTTTGTCAGAACATGGAGTAGAGGTAGATATGGATGGTTTTAACCTATGCATGAAAGAGCAAAGGGAAAGAGCAAGAAGTGCAAGGGAAGAAACTAATTACATGGGGAATGAAGATTCAGCTTCAAATAAATTGCCACTGGATTTTAAAAGTACTTTTCTAGGGTATGATTTTTTAGAAGCAAAAGGCAAGATTAAGTATATAATAAAGGGAAATGAGTTTTGTGATACAGCTTCTTCAGGTGACGAGGTTATGATAGTAACTGATTTAAGTCCTTTTTATGGCGAAAAAGGAGGTCAGGTAGGAGATCATGGAATTTTATTCTCTAAAACTTGTAAAATATCAGTAAATGATACTAAACTAAATATAAACAACAGTATAGTACATATTGGAAAAGTTAAAGAAGGAACAATTAATGTAGAGGATGAAGTTACATTAAGTGTTGAAGAAGAAAAAAGAAAGAGCACAGCAAGAAATCATACAGCAGCTCATCTTTTGAATCAAGCGTTAAGAGAAATAGTTGGGAATCATATAAATCAGGCGGGTTCATATGTAGATAGTGAAAAATTAAGATTTGATTTTACTCATTTTTCAAATCTATCTCATGAAGAAATTTATAAGATTGAAACTATAGTCAATAATGAAATAATGAAAGCTAAAGAGGTTAAGACAGTGGAAATGCCTCTTGAGGAAGCTAAAAAAAGTGGCGCAATTGCTTTATTTGATGAGAAATATGATAATATTGTAAGGGTTGTTTCTGTGGGAGATTATTCTACAGAGCTTTGCGGGGGAACCCATGTTAAAAATTCAGGGGAGATAGGCTTATTTAAAATAACAGCTGAATTTGGTATTGCAGCTGGTATAAGAAGAATTGAAGCTGTAACTGGAACTAATCTTATGAATTTTATAACCCTAAATGAAAGAGTCTTAAAGTCAGTTGCAGAACTTACTAAGGTTGGTGTTAGTGAAATAACTAATAGAGTGGAGCAATTATATACTGCGATAAAAGAGAGAGATAAGAAGATTTCAGAGTTAAAAGGAGAAATAGCTTTAATAAACCTCGATAATATGATCAATGATAAGATAGAGGTTAAAGGCATAAATTTAGTATATAAAGCTATTGATAATATGGAAACTGAGCAAGTAATATTGCTTGCAAATAGGATAAAAGATAAGATAGGTAATGCAGTTGTTTTGCTTGGTAGTAGCGATGAAAGCAAGGTATTTTTTATCTGTGTTGCAGATAAATTAGCTATGGAAAAAGGAGCGCATTGCGGCAAAATAATTAAAGAAGTAGCAAAAATTGCAGGAGGAAATGGCGGCGGAAGGCCTGATATGGCTCAAGCAGGAGGAAAAGATATTTCAAAATTAAATGAGGCAATTTCAAGTTTTAAACAAATAGTTGAAAATTTAATTAAATAAATTTAAGTATTTTAACTTTTTTTAAGCTAGAAATTACTAATCTATATACATGAAGTTTAATATGGATTATAATATAACTAATTATTTAAAGAAGGTGGGGTTAATATGCAGCAGGATTTTACAAAACAATTTGAATTGATAAAATCTAATAAAGAACTCACAAGAGAAATTCTCAAAGTGATATTTAAATCTTTACAAGAAAAAGGCTATGATCCTATTAGTCAATTAGTTGGATATTTGATATCAGGAGAACCAACATATATAACAAATTATAATGGTGCAAGGTCGCTTATCAGAAAGCTTGAAAGGGATGTAATATTAGAAGAGGTTATGAAGTTTTATCTAGGAGTAAATGAATGAGGTTTTTGGGATTAGATATTGGGGATAAAACTATAGGCATGGCCATAAGTGATCCTACAAATATAATTTCACAAGGGCTTTATACCATTAAAAGGACAAATTTAGAGAAAGATTTAAATGAAATAATTAAAGTATGCAAGGAATATGATGTAAAAAAAATTATTTCAGGACTTCCTCTAAATATGAATGGTACATTAGGACCTCAAAGTGAGAAAGTAAAAGAATTTTGCCACCACCTATTGTCTAAAATAGAAATTGAACTAGATTATCAAGATGAAAGATTGACATCAGTTGCAGCAAACAAAGCTATGTTAGAAGTGGACTTTTCAAGAAAGAAAAGAAAAGGTTTAATTGATAAAATGGCAGCTACATTTATTTTACAGACATATTTAGATAGACTTAAGAAGGAAGTGTAAGTATATGGAATTATATCCTCAAGTGATCTCATTAATAGATGAAGAAGGAAATGAAGCAAAGTTTGAAATTGTTGATAAATTAGATATCGAAGAAAATGAATATGTAATAGTTATACCGATTGAAGATAAAAATGTTGAAGAAGAAGGTATAATATTAAAAATAGTAAAAGATGAGAATGGTGAAGAAGGATTTGTCACAGTAGAAGATGATGAGGAATACCAAATGGTTGTAGATGCTTATGAATTAAGCTCTACAGATGAAATTGACTAATAGTAGTTTAAAATTATCAAAAAACCTCTATATTCAATGGAGGTTTTTTTTATTATTTTAAGGAGGTTAAAAATGGACTATAAATTAATTTTCGCAAATGAATTAGAAAAATATGTGGATTTAAATAAGGAAGAGATATTTAATTTAATAGAAATTCCACCAAGAGAGGAGATGGGGGATTTTGCATTTCCTTGTTTTAAACTTTCAAAAAAAATGAAAAAAGCACCAAATCTTATCGCACAGGATATTAAAGAGAAGATGGATAAGAATATGTGGGAAAATGTAGATGCTTTTGGACCATATGTGAATGTTTTTTTAAACAAATCTCAATTTATAAAAAGTACTATTGAGGAAATACTATCTAAAGGAGAATGCTATGGAAATGGTAAAACAGGAGAGGGGAAAAATATTACTATAGATTTTTCATCTCCAAATATTGCAAAACCGTTCCATGTAGGGCATTTTTCTACTACCATGATAGGTGCATCCTTATATAGAATATTAAAATCTCAAGGTTATAACCCTATTGCTATAAATCATTTAGGAGATTGGGGAACTCAGTTTGGGAAATTGATATATGCATATGAACATTGGGTTTCTGAAGAAGATTTAATGAAAAATCCCATTAATGAACTTTTAAGAATATATATTAAATTTCATAGTGAAGCAGATAAAGATCCAAGTCTTGATGATGAAGGAAGAAAGCATTTTAAAAACTTGGAGAATGGAAATACAAAAGAGATGGAGCTTTGGAAAAGATTCACTGATCTTTCTTTAAATGAGTTTAAAAAAATATATGATAGAATAGGGGTAAAATTTGATTATTATACAGGTGAGAGCTTCTATAATGATAAAATGGACTATACTATAAAAGAGCTGTACGATAAAGGGCTTTTAGAGGAATCTCAAGGTGCTATGGTAGTTAATCTAGATAAGTACAATATGCCGCCTTGTATAATTAAAAAAGCAGATGGAGCTACTATATATGCTACTCGTGATTTGACAGCTGCAGAATATAGATATAAGGAATTTAACTTTTATAAATCCTTATATGTGGTAGGCATGGATCAATCGTTGCATTTTAAACAAGTTTTTAAAACACTAGAGCTTATGGGATATGAATGGGCAAAGGATTGCATACATGTTGGTTTTGGTCTTGTAAAGTTTCAAGATAGAAAGCTCTCCACAAGAAAAGGGGAAGTTGTTTTTCTTGAAGAGCTCTTAAATGATTCTGTAAAAAGAGTGCATGATATAATAAATGAAAAAAATCCAAACCTTGAGAATAAAGATGAAATAGCAGAAAAAATAGGAGTAGGAGCTATTATATTTACTTATTTAAAGAACAATAAAGAAAAAGACATAGTCATCGATTGGAATGAGATGTTATCATTTGAAGGTGAAACAGGACCCTATGTGCAGTATGCTTATGCTAGAGGGAATTCAGTTTTAGAAAAAGCAGGGGATATAAAACTAGATGTTGATTATGATCTACTAAAGTCTGATGAAGAATTTAAACTTATAAAAGCATTATCTAATTTTAACAATATTTTGATTGAAGCTATAGATAGGCTGGAGCCTTTTGTAGTAACTAGATATGCTATAGATATAGCTAAAAGGTTTAATAAGTTTTATTTTGAATGTCCTATATTGACATCTGAACAAAACATAAAAGACGCAAGACTTCTTTTAGTAAAAACAACTAATCAGGTTATTAAAAATGCTATGAGTATGATAGGTATTAAAGTAGTATCTAAGATGTAAAAAAAGTTTAGATAAATCCATCTTCTATCTTCTATATGTGGAAGATGGGTAGCCTTTTGCTTGAAAAGCAAATAAAAAGATAGTATAATTTATGTAAACATTTAAATAAATAATATACGATAGGGGTGTTATAAATTATGGTTTACTTAATTTTAGGTGAAAGAGGTAGCGGAAAATCTAAAAGGATAATTAATATGGCAAACCAGATGGTTGAAAAATGTACTGGTAATGTTGTGTTTATAGATGATGATAAAAGACCAATGCATGAACTTCATAGAAATATCAGGTTTGTAAAAACTCAGGATTATGATATTGTCAATTCTAGCAATTTTTATGGTTTCCTTTGTGGAATCATGTCTCAAAATTATGATATTCAAGTTATATTTGTAGATGGTATATCCAATATAATTGAAAATGAAAATCTTAAAGATATGGAAGATCTTTTCTCAAAACTCGAAATTATCGCTGATAAATGGAATATAGATTTTTATATAAGTGCTAATGCTAGTGAAGAAATACCAGCGTTTATGAATAAATTTATTTATAAAGGGTAAATTTACTTTATTTTGCGAGTGCTTTATTTATTTTTTGAAAAATAGATTTAAAAACTAGAAACGGCTAAGGTGATATTTTAGCCGTTTCTACACTTTTAGTTTATGAACTTTTGTACCAAGTTTAAAATAACCTCTACTGCTTTATTCATAGATTGGATCGAAATATATTCAAACCTTCCATGAGCATTTTCGCCACCTGCAAACATATTTGGGGTAGGTATACCCATGTATGATAGATTTGCTCCATCAGTTCCTCCGCGAATAGGTCGTATGTTAGGAGTGACACCACATTCTAGCATGGCATCTTTTAAATTATCTATAAGAAACATGACTGGCTCAATTTTTTCTTTCATATTAAAATATTGATCTTTTATTTCGAGTCTTATAACATCAGAATCAAAATTTTTATTGATTTTTGTAGAAATTTCTCTAATAAATTCCTTTCTTAATTCAAAGTTTTTCATATCAAAATCTCTAATTATTATGTTTAAAACAGTTTGTTCAACAGAACCATTTATAGAAATTATATGATAAAAACCTTCATATCCTTCTGTATTTTGTGGAGTTTCAAGAGATGGAAGTTTATTTATAAATTCATTTGCGATTAAAACTGAATTTATCATCTTATTCTTTGCTGTACCTGGATGTACACTCTTCCCTTGTATTGTAACTTTTGCAATTGCAGCATTAAAGTTTTCATATTCTATCTCTCCAATGGTACCTCCATCTATTGTATATGCATAATCCACATTAAATTTATCTAAATTTAGATGCTTTGTGCCTTCACCAATTTCTTCATCAGGAGTAAAGCATACTACTATTTTACAATGTTTTATCTCTTTATGATCTATTAGATATTCAATAGCTGCCATGATTTCAGCAATACCTGCTTTATCATCAGCACCTAATAAAGTAGTTCAATCAGTTACAATTAAATCATTTCCAATATAGTTTTTAAGCTCAGGAAATAGTTTTTTAGATAATATGACATCTTTATTTAATGCTATGTCTTCCCCATCGTAGTTTTCAATTATTTTAGGCTTTATGTTTTTTCCTATTGCATCTTGGGATGTGTCCATATGCGCAACTAAGCCTAAAGATTTATGACAATTTTCAGTATTAGAAGGGAGTGTACCCATGACATACCCATATTCATCCATAGTTACATCGCTTAATCCTAAAGTTATAAGTTCTTCTTTAAGGATTTTTGCAAGGACTAATTGACCTTCAGTAGAAGGTGATTTTTCGCTAGAACTATTAGAGTTTGTATCATAGGATACATATTTTAAAAATTTTTCTATAACACTATTCATAATGCTTCCTCCATAAGATAAATTAATTTTATTATAACATAGTATAAAAGTATAAATTCTATTTTAAAAATATATTTGATATTTTTTATTTAAATTTTAATTTTTATTTAAAAAAATTTATTTTAAATCTATAATATATTTAATGATGTAATTGTTATTATATTTAAATTTAAATTTACTTAGAAATAAAAATAATTTATGGATGTTAAATGTTAAATTAATATTAAATTTATGTGGCATATCAACAAATATTGAAAAACTCGACTATTTATGTTAAATTAGTTATGAATAGCTTTTTATCTATTCTTGGAGGAGTAGTATATGCGAAATACAATAAGCATGGTTGTAATTTTAAGCATAATTTGTATTTTATGTAGGGGCAGTACCATATGCTGTAACTATATTTACAAAAACATTTCTGAAACAAACATGGACCCATTTTATAAAAGTAAAGATATGCTATCTGTAAATAGTGATATTATTTACTGTGAAAAAAGGACTGATGTTGAATTTAAACGTAAAGTAAAAGTAACTGATGACAAGAAAGGTGCAGATAGTGAACTTCAAACGCAACTCCTTAATACAGCAAAAAGTTATACTGCAAAAGATAAAAATGTGAAACTATTTCCTATAATTGTTAACGTGCAAAGACTTAAGATATATGATTTTATTTTAAATTTTATCGTTTGGACTGATTATAATTTATCAAATGATTTTAAAGGTATTAAAAAAAATGGGACAAGTCTTGAAAAAGAAAACTATCTTTTAACAATTAATGGTTCTCCAAATTCTAACATCTCTAAAATGAAACGAACTGAAGTTATGTCAGACGTACAAAACAAAGAAATAAAAACTCCAAAAAAAAATATAGACTTAGGTGTGTTACCGAGCAGTATTGAATCAACAAATGTGGTGTACTATATAATAGGTAATTCTGCAGCTGCAATTGGTTTAGGTATAGGCGCTTTTAGTTTAAATCCTAATATAAATGCATTTAAGAGGGCAGTGAAATTTATTTTAAAAAAATTTGGTATAAAATTGCCATGAAATATTTTTTTATTGTGGAAAAATAAAATAGATCTTTTGTTGTAGAAAGGTTCATTTTGTTTTTCTATAATAATTTTTTAATTTTTTGAGAAAAATAAAGTTTGGGTGATGATTTTATGTTCATAGTAATCATAAGAACATTGGTACTTTATTTTATAGTCATATTTGCTATGCGAATCATGGGAAAAAGGCAGATAGGTCAATTTGAACCATATGAGCTTGCAATTACTTTAATGATTTCAGAGATAGCAACACTTCCTATGCAAGATACTAGGATTCCTATATTACATGGTATTGTACCTATAATTACTTTAGGGTTTCTTCAGACCATGCTTTCTATACTGCAATTAAAAATTAAGGGACTAAGATTTATTTTAAATGGAAAACCTAGCATTGTCATAAGAAATGGGGAAATAAATGTAAATGAGCTTAGAAATTTAAGATTTAATTTAAATGATCTTATGGAAGAAATAAGGCTTATGGGATATTTAAATATAGATGACATAGAAATTGCAATATTAGAAACAAGCGGTCAGCTTTCAGTGTTTCCAAAATCATCAAAGACATCTATATCAAGAGAAGATATGAAGATAAATAGACAAGAAGAGAAAGTCCCTATAACGTTGATAATGGACAAAAAAATCTGCTTTGAAAATCTTAAATTATTAAATAAAGATGAAGATTGGCTTATGGAAAAATTAAATCAAAGGAATATAAAAAGCCCAACAGAAGTATTTTTAGCAGTTATAAATTCATCTGGCAATTTACATATTCAGGTTTTTCAAAAGAAAGGATGATATATATAAAAAATACGGTGGTAATATGTTTTTTATTTTTTTCAATGTTAGTTTTTATATATATTTTTGAAAACAAGATAGGAGAGTTCTTAAAGAATATTGAATCAAAAGCTGATGAGATTGAAATTAAATTAGATGATAAAGAGTATGAAGAAGCTTTTTTAAAATCTCAAGAACTTTATAATATATATAAAGAAAAGATGGTATATTTAGATATGATTTTAAATCATTCAGATACATATGGATTAAATGAGGAGATATTAAAGTTAACACAATATGCAAAATCTAAATCTGATAGCGATGGGCTTGCTTCTGTCCATTATGTCAAGGCCATATTAAGAAAGATGATAAATCAACATTTTATAAGTGCAGAAAATATATTTTGATGGATTGATAACTATGCATTATATAGTAAAAAAAAAAATTGTATTGTATAATGTATTTAAAAAATAGATTTATTTTGGAGGTGGTTACATGCCATTAGTTACAACTAAGGAAATGTTTAAGAAGGCATATGAAGGGAAATATGCTATTGGCGGATTTAACATAAATAATATGGAGATAATACAAGGGGTTGTGAATGGCTGCAGAGCTAAAAATTCACCTGTTATACTTCAAGTATCATCGAGTGCTTTAAAATATGCAGGACCTTTGTATTTAAAGGCAATGGTAGACGCTGCTGTTAGAGATACAGGAATTGATATTGCGCTGCACCTTGATCATGGTGCTGATATGAACCAAGTGAAGGTAGCTATTGAAGCTGGATTTACTTCTGTTATGATCGATGGTTCTCATTTTGAGTATGAAAAAAATATAAGCGTAACAAAGGAAGTAGTTGAATATGCTCATTCTAAGGGAGTGGTAGTTGAAGCAGAGCTTGGGGTCCTTGCTGGTGTGGAAGATGATGTGAGTAGTAGTACGCATACTTATACAGATCCAGATCAAGCTGTAGATTTTGTTTATAAAACTGGAATTGATTCCCTTGCAATAGCGATAGGAACAAGTCATGGAGCTTATAAATTTTCAGGAGAAGCAAAGCTTAGATTTGATATTTTAGAAGAGATTCAAAATAAACTTTCTGGTTTTCCTATAGTTCTTCATGGTGCATCTTCTGTTGATGAAGAGTCTGTTGCTATGTGCAATAAATATGGCGGCAATATAGCAGGGGCTAAAGGGGTGCCTGCAGAGATGTTAAGAAAAGCATCCTCTATGGCAGTTTGTAAAATAAATATAGATACAGATATAAGGCTTGCTATGACTGCAAATGTAAGGAGAATTTTTGGAGAAAATCCAAAAGAGTTTGATCCAAGAAAGTATTTAGGAGCTGCAAGAGAAGCTATTCAAAGATTAGTTGAGAATAAAATTGTTGAAATATTAGGTTCTGAAAATAAGCTATAACCACATTGAATATTTGGTAAAATCAAAAAATAAATGAATGTTATATAGATTTCGTGAGAGGAGAAAGCGTGCTATTTAGAAAAACAAAGTTATTTTTAATGATTTTTTTAATGGCTTTTGCTTTTGTGACTTGTAATGACTGGTCTCAGCTATCACTTGTATCTAAAAAATATATTGAAGCTAAAGAATATTATAATTCTGAAGAATTTGAAAAAGCCTTAAATAGCATAAATGAAGCTATAAAATTTGCAGATGGTAAGCAAGATTCATATTTTTTATTAAAGGCTAATATACTATATGATAAACAAGCTTCTGCTGACGAAGTAATTGCTGAATGCAAGAAAGCACTAGCCATAAATTCTAAAAATATAGAA
This sequence comes from Clostridiaceae bacterium, assembly GCA_031549525.1. GTDB lineage: Bacteria > Bacillota > Clostridia > Clostridiales > Clostridiaceae > WQUF01. Next base: position 16,182 of record JAVBPQ010000144.1, read on the forward strand.
GCTAAAATATTGATGGCTGATTGCCTTTGTGAAAAAAAAGATGATGCTTATAAAGCTATTATGGATGAGATCACTTCAAAAACATATAAAGATTACGAAATACTTGCAAAAATAGCACATGTTTATTATACAGCTAAGGATCCTGAAAAATCTTTGATATATCTAAATGAGGCACTTAAAATAAAGAGCAGTGCAAATATAAAATATAAGATGATATTATGCTATATAGATTTACATAAGAATGGAGAAGCCATTTCTTTATGTGAGGAGATTTTAAAGGAATATCCTAATAATATAAAGGTTATGAATGAAAAAATATATTCTCTAAATGAGCTTGGCAAATATGAAGAAGCTATTGAAGTTGCAAATAAATCTCTTAGTATAGATAAAGATAATTCTGTTGCATATTATGAGCTTAGTTACTCATATTTTAGCATCAAAAATTATAATCTTGCGCTTTTAAATATAAATAAATATATAGAGTCAAAACCTGATAATGCAAACGGTTATCTATATAGGTCAAAGATAAAGAAAATGCTTACTGATACTAAGGGAATGCAAGAGGATATGCAGATTTATATAAATAAAGGCGGCAATAAAGATACAGGACATGATTTTTTAAACGACTAAATGATCAATAAGATTTATATGAGGCCTATTTAAGTGCCTCATATATTTTTGAGGTAAAAATGAGAAACTTAGGGTTATATGTTAATATACCATTTTGCAAAAGTAAATGTTTTTATTGTGACTTTCCTTCATTTAAAGGATATGATCATATGATGGATATATATATAAAGGCGCTTATAAAAGAAGCATATTTATATAGGGATATTGAATTTGATACGGTATTTATAGGAGGAGGTACACCTTCATACTTACCAGAAAATTTACTTAAAGAATTATTAAAAGTCTTTTATGTGATTAATATATCAAAAGATTGCGAATTTACAATAGAAGTTAATCCTGGAACTTTGAGTGTAGAGAAGATGAAGCTTATAAAAGATATGGGAGTAAATAGAATAAGCTTTGGATTGCAATCTGCAAATGATGAGATTTTAAAACAAATCGGAAGAATACATACTTTTAATGATTTTGAAAAAAGCTATTCTTTAGCCAGAAAATATGAAATTAAAAATATCAATATTGATATAATATATGGTCTCCCTTATGGAGAGTTAAAAGATTTAAAGGATACTGTAAATTACATAATGAAATTGGAGCCTGAGCATATTTCAGCATATAGCTTTATTTTAGAAGAAAACACAAAATTTATGGATATGTATAATAAAGGAAACCTTAAATTAAAAGATGAAGATTTAGAATTTTATGAAAAAGAGAGTATATATAATATGCTTATGGACAATGATTATATGAGATATGAAATATCAAACTTTGCAAAAAAAAACTTTTCATCAAAGCACAATTTAAAATATTGGAATCTTGAAGAATATATAGGAATTGGAAGCGCAAGCCATTCATATTATGAAGGAATTAGGTTCAATAATGTAGTCTCCATAGAAGAATATATAAGAAAAATGGATGAAGAAAATTCTGCAATTGAAAATAGCCATATGAATACTTTAAATGAAAATATTGAAGAATTTGTTATGCTAGGCCTTAGAAAAATTGAAGGCATTAGCTTAAATAGATTTAAAGAGAAATTTAAGAGAAGTTTTTTTGATATATATCATGAAGAATTTAAAAAATGGGAAGATAAAGGTCTTTTACGTTTAGACGAAGAGCATATAAAATTTACAGATAGAGGCCTTGATCTCTCAAATATAGTGCTTAAAGATTTTTTATTTTAAAAACATAGATATTGATAGATAATTAAAAGATTTATAAGATATTATAGGATAATGCTTTAAAATTAGCCATAAAGGGGTAATACAAAAGAATTTAATATAAAATATTATTGACAAAAGAATTTGTCAGTGATATTTTTATATCATGGTATTAGCACTCATAACAATAGAGTGCTAATAATGAGGTGAACTTAAATGGATCAAAGAAAAAAGAAAATACTAAAGGCTTTGGTAAATTCTTACATCGAATCTGCAGAACCTGTTGGGTCTAGAACTATCGCAAAAAAATACGATCTTGGATTAAGTTCAGCTACTATACGGAATGAGCTTGCAGATTTAGAAGATATGGGGTATATTGAACAGATCCATACATCATCTGGGAGAAAACCATCATCTCTTGGTTATAGGATGTATGTAAATGAATTGATAACATTAGAAGATATATCAAGTGAGGAAATAGAATATATAAGAGAAAAATTTTTAAATGAAGCTATACTTGAATTAGAATCAATTTTAAAGACATCTGCTAGGATATTATCAAAACTTACAAATATGACAGCTATCATAAAACCACCTACCATGCCTAAAGTTAAGATTAAATTAATTCAAGTGTTAGGAATAGAAGATGGTAAAGTATTAATAGTGGCTGTAACAGATGTTGGAATTGTAAAAAATAAAATATTGAGTATAGATAAATATATTGACATTCAAGCACTTGAGAAGATAAATAAAGTACTAAATACTTATTTAAAGGATATTGAACTATCGCAAATTGATAAAAATCTCATTTCATTTATGAAGTTTCATATGGAAGATGATTCTGAGCTTTTGATGCCTATATTAAATGCTGTATTAGAGACCTTAAGGAATAATGAAAGTGAAAATTTATATATAGAAGGAATAACAAATATATTAAATTATCCAGAATATAGCGATATAGAAAGGGCAAGGAAATTTCTTCAGTTGATAAATAAAAAGGATGTAGTAAACTCTATGATCACTAATCAGGATCTTGACATTAAAATTGGAGAGGAAAATGAAAATAGTGAAGCAAAGGAGTTATCTGTAATAAGTTCTAAATACTTACTCCAGGGTGTTTCAGGTAATATAGGATTGATAGGGCCAATGAGAATTAATTATGGAAAGGTAATTAGCGTTTTAAAGATAATTACAAATGAATTGACAGATATGCTTAAAACCTTAAAATAATTTGCAGGAGGAAATAATGAACAAAAAATCAAATAATTCGGAAAACAATAAAAATAACAATATACATGTGGATGAAGGAGAATCTAAAATTTTAGATGAATGTGAAATCTCAGATGATAAAAAAAATAACAAGGAATCTATAGAGATAAATAATCCAGAAATCATAACTTGTAAGAATAAGGAAGAAAAATTGATTGTTGAAATTGAGAGCTTAAAAGATAGACTGTTAAGAGTTACTGCAGAATATGATAATTTTAGAAGAAGAACTCAAAAGGAAAAAGAGAACATATATACAGATGCATGTGAAGATGTATTAAAACTAATTTTACCAGTACTTGATAATTTAGAAAGAGCAAATAATATAAATGATGGTTTTGATGAATTAAAAAAAGGGATTGATTTGACTATAAAGCAGTTTAAGGATGCTTTAAACAAATTAAATGTAGAAGAAATAGATACAAGGATTAAATTCGATCCTTATCTTCATGAAGCAGTTATGCATTGCATGGATGATAAATATGATGAAAAAGAAATAATAGAAGTTTTTATGAAAGGTTATAGAAGAGGAGATAAAGTACTCAGACATAGCATGGTAAAAGTTGTTAATTAAATATTAGGAGGAAAATAAAATGGCAAAAGTAATAGGTATCGATTTAGGTACAACAAATTCATGTGTTGCAGTTATGGAAGGTGGCGATCCAATTGTCATAGCAAATTCAGAAGGTGCAAGGACAACACCATCAGTTGTATCATTCCAAGCAAATGGTGAAAGGTTAGTAGGCCAAGTTGCAAAAAGACAGGCAATCACAAATCCAGATAAAACTATAATGTCAATTAAAAGACAAATGGGTTCAAATTATAAAGTAAATATAAATGGAAAAGATTATACACCACAGGAAATTTCAGCTATGATACTTCAGAAGGTAAAAGCAGATGCTGAAAGCTATTTAGGAGAAAAGGTAACTCAAGCAGTTATAACAGTTCCAGCATATTTTAATGATTCTCAAAGGCAAGCTACTAAAGATGCTGGTAAGATTGCAGGACTTGAGGTTTTAAGAATAATCAACGAGCCTACAGCCGCATCATTAGCTTATGGTCTAGATAAGATGGACAAAAATCAAAAGATATTTGTTTATGACTTAGGCGGAGGTACCTTTGATGTATCAATTCTTGAGTTAGGTGATGGCGTTTTTGAAGTTAAAGCTACAAATGGTAATACAAAACTTGGCGGAGATGATTTTGATGATAGAGTCATCAACTATATTGCAAATGAATTTCAAAAAAACAATGGTATAGATTTAAAGAAAGATAAAATGGCTCTTCAAAGATTAAAGGAAGCTGCTGAAAAAGCAAAAATAGAATTATCATCATCTATGCAAACAAGTATAAACTTACCTTTTATAACAGCAGATTCTACTGGAGCAAAGCATATAGATATGACACTGTCAAGGTCAAAGTTTAATGAACTTACACATGACCTTGTTCAATCTACAATTGAACCTATGAGAAGAGCGCTGAGTGATGCAGGATACTCCATAAAGGATATAGATAAAGTATTGCTAGTAGGAGGATCTACTAGAATACCAGCTGTACAGGAAGCTGTTAAAAACTTTACAGGGAAAGATCCTTCTAAAGGAATAAACCCAGATGAATGTGTAGCTATAGGAGCTGCTATTCAAGCAGGAGTTTTGACTGGTGATGTTAAAGATATACTGCTCCTTGATGTAACACCGCTTACATTAGGAATTGAAACATTAGGAGGCGTTTCTACTCCTTTAATTGAGAGGAATACAACAATTCCTACAAGAAAGAGTCAGGTGTTTTCAACAGCAGCAGATGGTCAAACTAGTGTTGAGATACATGTAGTTCAAGGGGAAAGACAAATGGTTCAGGACAATAAGACACTTGGAAGATTTACTTTGTCAGGTATAGCACCTGCACCTAGAGGAATACCACAAATTGAAGTTACATTTGATATAGATGCAAATGGTATAGTTAATGTTGCTGCAAAAGATAAAGGAACTGGAAAAGAAGCAAACATAACCATAACAGCTTCAACAAACTTAACTGATGAAGAGATAGATAAAGCTATTAAAAATGCAGAAAAATTTGCAGAACAAGATAAAAAGAAAAAGGAAGAAATTGAAGCAAGAAATAATGCAGAAAATATGATTTATCAGAGTGAAAAGACCTTAAAAGATTTAGGAGACAAGGTATCTCAGGATGATAAAAATAAAATAGAAGATAAAATAAGCGCATTAAAATCAGTTAAAGATGGTAATGATATTGAAGCAATTAAGAAAGCAACTGAAGAATTAACAAAAGAATTTTATGATATATCTTCTAAGCTATACCAAGGTCAGGCACAAAATGAACAAGGTGAACCTCAATATGAGGATAATTCAAATTCATCTTTTTCACAAGATGACAATGTAGTTGATGCAGATTATAAAGTAGATGACAGTAACAATAATTAATTACATCATTATAAAGCTAGTCAAATTTGCTAAAGCGAATTTGACTGCTTTATATCATTTTAATTATGAAAGAAGAAAAATAGGTAATTTTTTTTCTTTATGATGATTAAACTGTTATAGGTAAAGTTAAATTAGTTTCAGGTGGTGAAATAGGTGGCAAAAAAAGATTATTATGAAATACTTGGTTTAAATAAAAATGCTTCTGATGAAGAGATTAAAAAAGCATTTAGAAAATTAGCTTTGCAATATCATCCAGATAAAAATCAAGGAGATAAAGCAGCAGAAGAAAAATTTAAGGAAATAAATGAAGCTTATCAGGTTCTTTCAGATCCAGAGAAAAAATCTACTTATGACCAATTTGGTACAGTTGATTTTAATGGACAAGGATTTAATACTGGAGGTGGATTTGGAGGATTTGGTGGTTTTGATTTTTCTGATCTTGCTGGTTTTGGAGATGTGTATGAAGCCATTTTTGGAGGAGGGGGAAGAAGAAGGCGTAATGCTCCTCAAAGAGGTTCAGACATTGAAATGACTACAAGTTTAAAATTTGAAGAAGCCATATTTGGAGTAGAGAAAGAGATATTTGTAAATAGAAAAGAAAATTGCGAAACTTGTGGAGGAAAAGGGACAAAACCAGGAACCTCTCTTAAAGCTTGTGATAAATGTGGAGGTACAGGTAGAATCAGGGTTCAAAGAAATACATTGCTTGGAACATCCATAGTAGAATCAACCTGTGATAAATGTTCCGGTAAGGGAACAATAATTACGGAACCATGCCATGATTGCAGGGGAAGCGGTAAAGTAAATAAAAAGAGAAGCATTAAGATAAATATTCCTGCAGGGGTTGACAATGGAAATATAGTTCCTCTAAGAGGTCAAGGAAATCATGGAGAAAATGGCGGACCTCCTGGTGATGTATATGTCCATATAAACGTGGCATCACATAAATATTTTACAAGACAAGGAAATGATATTTTTTATGAAGTGAAGATTGGATTCCCTGTTGCAATACTTGGAGCTGAAATAAAAGTTCCGACTATTGATGGTGATGTTAAATATAATATACCCCCAGGAACACAGCCTAACACTAAGTTTAGATTGAGAGAAAAGGGTGTGCCTAGGATAAATGGAAGAGGACGGGGAGATGAAATAGTAACTGTTGTAGTAGAAATCCCCAAAAATTTAAATGAAAAACAAAAAGTTGCCATCAAAGATTTTATAGATGCAAGTGGTGAAAAATATGATGAACATAAAAAAGGTTTCTTTGATAAATTATTTGGAAATTGAATAATTAATATAAAGCAGCGCTATTAAAGTTAGATATGGGCTGCTATTTTTATTTTCTAATGGTTTATTATTGATAAACCATTAGAAAAATTTTAGTTCTAGTTTTTAAAAATATTATAAATTATTACACAAAGCAATATAAGTGCTAAAGGGATTAAGATTCCAATATTTACATCAAATTTAACATTTTGAATTTTATCATCAATTACTATAGAAAAGCCTATAATAAATGCTGCTATGATAATAGATATGGAAATCCTATTTGCCATAGACTTAAGCTTTGTTAAAAAATCATTTGATTGTTTGTTCTCAACGTTTATCTTTAGTTTACCAGAAAATACATTATCTATAAGATTAGATACCTTTAGAGGAAGTTCTGGGGTTACCCTTCCTGATTGAGATAGATTCATTAACATATTAAGCATTTCTTTTTCAAAATCAAATTTCTCTTTTAAATAACGTTTAGCATATGGTTCAATAGCTGACATAATTGAAAAGTCTGGATCAAGTTGTAGTACTATACCTTCAATGGTTGAAATGCCTTTAAACATCAGAGTAATATTTGAAGGAATTTTGAGATGATATTTTGAACATATAGATGTTATTTCTTTGGAAAATTCAGGTATACTTATATTATTAATGGATGTGTCATAATATTTTGAAAATAGTGTACCAATATCTTGTGTAAACAAGTCCATATTGACAGGTTTACTGGTTTTGCATATGTTCATGAAAGCTTTAGCAATTTTATCATTATCTTTTGTAGAAAAAGAAGCAATTATATTGTTGAATTTTTCAAGGGTTTTTTGGTCTATATAACCCATCATGCCAAAATCAAGATAGACTATTTTTTCATATATATCATGAAGTTCATTTCTTTTAGAATAATAATCTGAAAATAAATCTTGATACTTAAATAAATTCTTAAATGAGAAGTCCTCGTCTAAAAGATCAAAAAAGGGGTTAGATTTTTCAGTTGAATAACTATCATTTTCTATGGGATCTATGTATATTAGAATATTGCCTGGATGAGGGTCTGCATGGAAAAAACCGTCATCAAAAATTTGCTTCATATAGTTATTTACGAGAATATCTGCAAGCTTTTTTTTGGTGTTTACGTAATAAGTGTCACCATTATTTATTTTTTCATCTGCTTTTATTATATAATCGGATATTTTCATACCCTGCATATAGTCCATGATGAGAAGTTTATTGTTTGAATATTGTTTATAAACTTGAGGAGAAACTATGGGAGTGTCAATATTGTATTTATAAAATTTTTCAATATTATCTGCTTCATTATTAAAATCTAGTTCAAGCATCAACGATTCTTTAAGTTCAGCTACCATATCAGAAATGTTTACCATATCTGTATTTGGTATATGTTCAATAAGTGGTATTGCTTTTTCAAGTAAAGAAATATCTCTTTTCATTGAGTCATAAATATCAGGATGTTGAACTTTTACAACCACTTGCTGTCCACCTTTTAATCTTCCTACATGAACTTGTGCAATAGAAGCAGAAGCAAGAGCTTTTTCTTCTAAAAATTCAAACAACTCATCAATCGCCATACCCGAATTTGATTCAATTATGGGGCGAATTACAGAGAAATCATCTGTTTTTACATTGTCTTGTAATTTTTTGAATTCTATTATAAAGTTTTGAGGCAGGAGATCTTCTCTCACTGAAAGGATTTGACCCATTTTAATAAATGTAGGTCCTAATTCTTCAAAGGCTGCTCTTATTTGCTCAGCATTTACTTGCCTTATAAAATTTATGATTACATTGTATTTTGTAAGTGTATATATTATCTGGCGAAGCCTTATATTTTCATTAGAATTAAATGCATTTTGCAAATTATGTAATTGATTTGCTATATTCTTTTTCTTATCTTTAGCCATAAATACCTCCACATTTTGCAAAAGACTATAGTTTTTAACAATCTAATTATCATATAAATGTATAAAAAATACAATGAGTATAATTTAATAATAGGGCAGAAAAGTTTATCACTTGACTGCCCTATATCTTAGTTAATAACTTGCTTTATATATCTAAATATTACTTCATGATCACCTTTAACATTTGGTATATTTACTTGTTTAGTTCCTTGAGAAACTCCATCTACTAATATTTCTGTAAGGATATAATATTTTAATGGTGGAGCATCTTTTGTATAAGTTTTTGATTCACTTATAGTAGTTACTGTATCATTTTGTATATTAACATAGTTATTCCCACTTGGTCTTTGATATTTTTCGGTTATTTTATATGATTTTTCTTCATCATCTGGGATTCCGTTATTATTTTTATCATCTTTATATATGAATTTAACATTATTATAAACTTCCAAATCATTTATTGTAACTGTAGTTGAATTAGTTGGATCGCCATTTACTTCAGCATTTACTGCAACATAATTTTGTATTTTTGGAGCAGTTTTATTATAAGCTGCTTCATTATCAGCTAAAGTAGTTAAAGAATCATTTTTAATAGAAGTTCCATCAAGTTTTTGATATTTTTCTGGTATGGTTTTGCAGAGCAATTTAGGAGTTACATACATATAACTTTGCATATGAGTACCCCGTAAATTTTTTAAATGTAAAGCTGCATTAAGAGCAACTGTATCGCCTGAACCAATAAAATTAAACTTTTCTAATCCAGATTTTCCAGCACCGATATTAATAACTTTTTGAACATCTCTACCTTTACTTGAAACTACTGAATATATAAACTCATTAGGAAGTGTAGATTTATATTGAGCAGTATAAGCATCATATTTAAAAGATACTTCATATTTATAATTTGGGAATGTTTTAATAGGCATACAAGCGCTGAGAGCAGTTCTATCTATTGGCTTACAGTCATAAATGTAATAATTAAGTGCACCTCCTGTACCTAAATAAACATATCTTCTTATAGCATCTGAACCTGATAAAGTGTCAAATTCAAACCATGTTCCATATCGTTTATGAGTTGTTGGACCATAACCTCGAGAAACATCATATGGATCACCTGTCCATTTAAAACCAGTAAAAGTGGCAGATGAATCGTCGGTTGTTCGGGATATAGATAATATTTTTTCCGTATTTGCTGCATATGTTGTAGCTTTAAATGTTGAGATATTTAGCAATGATACACTTGTTAAAGTAGAAATCATTAATCTTGATAAAATAGTTTTAAATTTTTTATTCATAAAAATATTCACTCCTTTTTACAATATATTTTTAATACAATTAAAAATATTTAAAATGATGATTTAATTATAAAACAACTTTTAAAATTCATAAATGTTTAAAAAGGATTATTTACAATTTATTCTTAATATGGAAAATTATATAATATAAGTATAAAAGAAAATTATTGCATTGAAGAAAAAACAAGATATATGAGCCAAAGTCAGTTCAATACTGGAATTTTAGAATTTTAAATGTGCATACTTTTGAAAAATTTCATTCAGAATCTTCGCAAGAAAAATAAAAGATATGTATAAGATTAGAGAATAGAATTTGAGATTTTATAGTTTTTTAAATTAAATTTGATATTCTTATTATTTGATAAAATAACTAAAAATCTTAAAATCTCTATCTAATTGAGTCGAAATTTAAGATTAAATTTATTTTGATATATGAAGAAATCTCTTACATTGCAGGCTTTCACCTGGGTTTGTATCCGAATCCTTGTTTTTAAGAATAGAGACTATAATTTAAAAATTTTTTAAAGTTATAACTTAGCTAATTCTTCAAGGGATCTTGCAATCATTCTTTTATGAGAAATCTCAGATACAGTTTGTGCTCTTAAATATATATCCATCAGGTTTTCGTCATACTTTACTCTAAGAAAGTTATTCATCCTAGATTTTTGAGATTTTCTCTTCTTGCCATCATCTTTTTCTTTGAGCATTGATTCATTTATCTCTGCTACCTTGTCAACAAATGATCCTACATACTCCTTATGAACCTTTATAGAAAATGTTATATCAGTAGGCGCATAGGTATTCATTCTCTCAGAAACCTTCTTTATATCATCTTCTTTTATATT
>JAVBPQ010000075.1:0-21244 GCA_031549525.1 Clostridiaceae bacterium
AAAAGTAAGTAAAATAAAAAAACAAGGAAAGTAAGATGTAAAATATGAACTTTGCAAAAATATCTTCAAAGGGTAAATAACAATTCCGAAAGAAGTTCGTGACAAACTAAAATAACGCTTAAGAGGTCAGCAGTACAAATAGAGAAACATTTACCAAAAGAAATAATAATAAATACAATATTAAAATTTATCTCTTTTATGAGAATAAGTGGATAAATAATTTTATTTTACATAATTTCGAAAAATTGAAATTGATTATGACAATGACAACCCTCGTGCGAAATCGCAGGGTGCATAAGGAAGCAACTTACGAACAGGAAAAACAAGATATACAGTCAACAGACGGAGAATGTATGGCGAAGGGAACGCTTGCAAAGCGTTCCCTTCGTCTTGAAAAATGTTCATTGACATCTATTACGTTTAGTGATATACTTTTATTACAGTAAACGTAATAAAAGGGGTGGTAATATCCGCGATAATATCAAAGGAGGAGCCTTAACAGAAACAACTTTTCTTGTGCTGTTAGCCTTGTATGAACCTAATCATGGATATGGGATTATGCAGTTCATAGAAACAAAAACTAATGGGCGGGTTTCGTTAGGCGCAGGCACTCTATATGGGGCGATCAATTCATTGGTAAAAAAAGAGTGGATTAAGCCTTTTGGAAATGAAGTTGACAGTAAGAAAAAGGAATATGTCATAACTGATATTGGTAAAGCAAAGGCTGAAGAAGAACTAAAGCGTATAAATGAACTTCGTGATTTAGCGTCAGAAATAATTGGAGGTAAATAGCTTATTATGAATAAGACGGTTTTGCGATATTTCTTTGATTTTATTCATAGTCAAGAAGAGTGGCTAAACAACATGGCTAAAAAAGGCTACAGACTTAAAAAATGCGGAAAAATAGCATATTCGTTTGAGCAATGCAATCCAAATGAGTACGAATATGCCGTAGAGTTTGTTGGTACTCAATCTTATCCTAAGGTTAAACTATACAGAGAATATCTTGAAAGTATGGGGTACCGTACTTTCACAAAAAACATCAATTTCAATGTTTCCTTTGGCAAGGTTAAATGGCGTCCTTATGCAAAAGGCATGGGGCAAGTTGCGACTTCCCCTGGTAGTTACAATAAAGAGCTTCTCATTTTAGAAAAGAAGAAAGACGGAAAGCCGTTTGAACTTCATACGGACGTGAGTGATAAATTAAGTGCCTTCAAAGAAGTTCGGCGTACTTACTTTTGGGCGATGCTTGTAATGATCGGCTTGATGGTAATGACATTTGTTCCAAGTGTAAATTCTATGTCAGAAAATATGATATGGGCAGCACGGAGTTTATTAGCTGTTATATTTGCTTTGTTCATTATTCCTGCGATAAAGTATTCGATGCTCGTCAAACGGCTAAGGGAAGAAAGCAAAACCTATGAATAATATATCTTGTTAAAACTTTTGAGCAACCGCCCCAACGGAAATAAAAAAACCGTTGTTGTGGCGGCAGCTTTGCCCAAAACAATATATTGTAGTCTGACAGCGGTTTTGAAATAGATATTCAAAGCCGCCGTTTTCCTTTTAAGAAATGGACAAGCAGGGGGGCGTAATAAGTACGCCCTTTTTCACGGCGGCATAGGAGGTTGCCGCCGTGCTGTGCATTCAAAAACAATGAAAGTAGCAGATCGCCAGCAGGAGATATACCGCCGCCGAATGTACCGTTATAAGGCCGCAGTATTCACTTGACTGCAACGACGGAATTGAAAACGATGCGCTCTATTGGGAGCCATCCCCAGAAGAATTATATCTATGAATTGTTGTTCATACTACAATTAAAACCATGGACTTTCAAACAATGTTTCTGTAAAACGTTGTTCCAGTAGATATGATGGGGTTTTATGAGAATTTATACAGTATTTTCACTCCTCATGATATATTCATTATAGAATTGTAGAATTATTGTTATGTATATTTTGGGGGTTTTAAGCCATGGAAGGTTATGTACTTATTACTGGAGCAACTAGCGGAATTGGCAGAGCGTTTGCTTATGAATATGCTAGAAATGGACATCCACTTATTATTACTGGCCTAATAGAAGATCTAGTAGAAGATATATCTTATGATTTGAAAACAAATTATAATGTTGATGTGCAAATATTTGCTGGAGACTTAACGCTTGATGATAATATTTCTAAACTTATATCACTTATAGAACAAACTAAAATTGACATACTAATCAATAATGCTGGATTTGGTCTTTCAAAATCATTTTTAAATGAAAGTTTTGTCAATTTAAAAAAGATGATAGACCTGCATATTGTGTGTTTAACTCGTCTTACCAAAGCTGTTTTGCCACAAATGATTGAAAGAAATAATGGCACTATTATTAATGTATCATCTCTTGCTGGATTGTTTCCTTTTCCTAGACATAATATCTATGCTGGCACAAAAGCTTATATTAAGCAATTTACTGAGTGTTTACATATTGATCTAATGAATACAAATATCAAATTACAAGTATTATGCCCTGGAGCTACTAAAACTGATATTAGAAACAACTCTAAAATAAGTGAAGACAGTATAAAAAGCAGCATAGGTATACATTATGAAACTTCTGAGCAAGTGGTTGCACAATCTATGAAATGCCTTAAAAAAGGGAAAGTAATTTGTCTATGTGGTGGATTTTGGGGACGCCTGCAAACTACTATGGCATATATGATACCAAGAAAAATGTATTATAAAACTATTTTAAAGTTTTTTCCAAAGTAATTAATTAACCGCCAACTAATTATTGGCGGTTATTATTAAATATAAATTGTTTTAATTAGAAATATTTTCAGTTGCAACCACTGCTTTGCTATCTATGATTTCTTGAACTTCCTCAAAGCCTGTTAAATAAGAAAAGTTATAACGAGCAGGAAGTGCAAATACATATTTAGAATTTCTAGCAAGCTCACTTGGGTTAATAGGTGCAGCCCCTATATGAAATTCATCTTTATTCATAGCATTCCACTGCCTAATTGTAAAAACCATAATTGGAATATCCTGATATGGATTTTCTTCTGTCCAAAGTGGATGGCGAATAGAAATTAATGGACCAGTTTCCTTTACAGTACCAGTTCCAATACCCATGCCTTCCCATTCATCATTTACAATGGTATATCCTTTCCAACTATTAGGCAAATTTACTTTAAATCCATATTCATTGTTATCGTAAACCACATTTGTATCACATTTTACAGGGGTGATAATAAAAGTCATCTTATTTTTATCCAAAGTTATTTGATAATCTTTTAAATTTATCGATTTAGAGCCCGATGTAATTGTAATATCTGGTATTTTATAGCTTTTAAGGCTATTAATATCCATACCATAAGCTGTTATAAAGCTTGCTGAAGTTAAAAGTGAGCCTATAACAATAGCTTTATGCACCAATCTCATACAAAACACCTCCTAAAATTTATACATTTATTTTACCACTTTTGTATTTTGTTGTGAAGAGGCTTAAGCTTTATGAGAACTTTGACTGAATGAGAAAAATATTTGATTATTTACGTACAATGTGATAAAATACAAGATAATTAGATAAATACGTAGGTTTCTTGGCATTTATGCTGTGGTGCTGCGCCACAGTTGAGAATTGTATTATATACATCACCAAATTGTGCGCAATTCGCTACGCTTTCAACTACTGTGCGCATTGAAAATCGAGCCTTCGGTTTTGCGACAGTAGTTGAGCTGCGCTGAAGTGTCACAATTAGATCAAAGATCTTTTAGCAAGAAACTTATGTATTTTTATTTAAATAAATTCTCATCCTAACCCTATCTAAAACAATCTCATCTACCAAAATCCAACACGATACATTATCACAATCTGGCCTTTTATGTGGAGTTATAACTATTAAAGTATTTGAAATTTCACAAAGCTTCCATAATAAGGAAGGAAGCATCGATTCGTCACATAAGTGCATGGCAAAACTTGAGATAATACAATCAAACCTCTCTTTTAAAAACCCATTTACTATATCTTTAAATGATAATTTAAGAGCTGTCTTTTTAGTTCTATTATAATAAGCTTCTGTGGTATAAGGGTCAAGGCCTGTTATCTCATGGTCATACTTTTCTAAACAAGAAGTGACTTCACCAGATCCACAGCACAAATCCAATACTTTTTTACCTATATAGTTCATTTTTTCTGCAATAGTTAGTAATTTTATTATAGTTGCTTCATGTGGATTTGAATAATCCTTTGAATGTATTAAATAGTAATTTTTAACACCTATTTTAGCATATTCATCTCTTACTGCCTTCAAAGAGACCACCCCCTAGTAAACAAAACTATATTAACATAAATTTATATTTTGAAAAAGCATAAAATTTAATTGGCAAATTAATTTAACATAAAAAATGTAATAACTTACAATTGTGATTTTTTTATGAACATATGGACATACAGTTTTTAAAATGATAAAATAAATCGTCGGTATTTCTATGAAAACTGAACATGTTTTTTTAAAAATAGTTCGTATTGCATCTAAAAAATTAGAGCGAAAGCGAGGAGTGTAAAATGATAAAGGCAAATGTTGCTTCAAAGAAACACAAATTGTCGACAAAAAAAATCGCTACAATTGGATTATTATCTTCCATCTCAATTCTGCTTGGAATAACAAGGCTTGGATTTATTCCCATTAGTGTTGTAGAAGCAACCATAATGCATCTTCCAGTCATAGTTGCTGGAATATTAGAAGGACCTCTTGTTGGTGGAATAGTAGGCCTTATATTTGGTGTATTTAGCATGTATCAAGCTATGTCAGCACCTTCTATTGTTGCTACTGCATTTTTAAACCCTTTAGTTTCGGTAGTTCCGAGGATATTAATTGGTATAGTGAGTTTTTACGTTTATTCTGGATTAAAAAACCATTTTAAAAAAGGAGCAATTTCAATTGCAGCTTTTATTGGATCTTACACAAACACGATAGGGGTAATCGGCATGATATTTCTATTGTATCCAGAAGTTTTAGGAATAACAAGAGGTGAGCCTATGAGCACCATGGGAAAGGCATTACTTACATCTATGGGAGTCGGAAGCATCGCAGAAGCAATTTTAGCAATCTTAATAGTGACCCCTATTGTTGTTGCAGTTATGAAAATTAATAGAAAATAAGTATAATAAAATATGTAAAATTGGGCATGCCTAAATGGTATGCTTTTTAAATATAGAAAAAGTATTTAAAATATACAAATAATGAAATAAAAGTAAGAGAAAGAAGAGGAAGGAGGCTTACGGAATGTTAGTAGTTGTAAATATTGGAAATACAAATATAGCTATAGGTGTTTATAATGATGAAAAACTACTTTCTATTTTTAGATTATCAACTAAGACAAATAGAACATCAGATGAGACATATGTGTATATATATAACTTACTTGTCCAAAATAAGATAAATCCTGAGGATGTTACAGGAGTTATAATATCATCTGTAGTTCCTGATATAATGTATACCTTTGAGCATGCCATTAGAAAATGCTTTAATGTGACTCCGATTGTAGTGGGACCTGGAATTAAAACTGGAATTAACATCAAAATTGACAATCCAAAAGAGCTAGGTGCTGATCTTATTGTAAATGCAGTGGCAGCATATGAAAGGTACAAAGATTCTTGTATTGTCATAGATTTTGGAACGGCTACTACATTTTCAGCAGTTTCAAAGTATTGTGAGCATCTAGGAGTATGTATATGCCCTGGGGTTAAGATTTCAGCAGATGCATTGTTTTTAAATACAGCTAAACTGCCAAAGGTTGAACTTATTTTACCTCAAAAGGTCATAGGTAAAAATACCATACACAGTATGCAATCTGGAATAATTTTAGGTATAATTGGAGAAGTCAAATATATTGTAGAAAAGATGTCTTACGAGATGATGGAAATGGGTGAAAATAAACCTCATGTAATTGCTACAGGTGGAATGTCAAGCCTTGTTTCAAAATATGCAGGTAATATAATTGATAAAACAGATCCTCTCTTGACTTTAGAAGGATTAAGGATAATATATAATAGAAATCTTGAAAGAATTATTAAGAATGAGTAAATTTAAAATTGATGGAAAAGTATTTTTAGCACCTATGGCAGGAGTAACAGATCTTGCTTTTAGGGAAATATGTAAAAAACTTGGCTGTTCTTTAACATATACAGAGATGGTAAGTGCAAAAGCTCTTTACTATGAAAATAAAAAAACACATGATATAATAGCATTTTCTAAAAATGAATGTCCTGCAGCTGTTCAAGTTTTTGGTCATGAACCTTATATTTTAGCAAAGGCATGTGAAAAGTTTGAAAAGGATGATAGAATATCCACCATAGATGTAAACATGGGATGTCCTGCTCCTAAGATAGTAAAAAATGGTGATGGAGCAGCTCTTTTAAATGATAGAAAACTTGCATCCAAAATAATTAAGGAGATGAAGAAGACTACATCTAAACCAATTACAGCTAAAATAAGAAAAGGGTTTAAGTTAAATGAAAATACCTGTATTGAATTTTCAAAAGAATTAGAAGAAAGCGAAATAGATGCCATTTGTATCCATGGAAGAACTAGAGAACAATATTATCAAGGTTTTTCTGATTGGAGTTGTATAAAAGATGTTAAAAAGAATGTTTCTGTTCCTGTAATTGGCAATGGAGATATTAAAACCTCTGAAGATGCATTATCCATTATTGAAAAAACAGATTGTGATTATATAATGGTAGCAAGGGGAGCTTTAGGTAACCCTTGGATATTTGAAGAAATAAATTCAAAATTAAATGGACTTCAATATATCGAAAAAAATGCAGAAGATAAAGTTCATATGTGTATACATCACTTAAAGAAGTCTTTGGAATATTATGGAGAATATATAGCTGTCAGAGAAATGAGAAAACATATTGGCTGGTATTTAAAAGGTCTTATTAACAGCATTGAGGTTAAAAATAGAATAAATATGGAAGATAATGCTGAAAAAGTGATAAAAATATTGGAACAATATATATTAAAATTAAGGTCATAAAAAATGCTAAATAATCGTAGTATTAATTAATAACTTTTAATAGGATTCACATTGATTTATTTTAAGCTATACTATATAATGTTTAGAATGATTTCAATTATTAGATTCAATATGTATAAGGAGAGAATTTATTAATGAATTATAACAAAAAACATCTAATTACCTACGAAGGTATTAAAAGATTAGAGGCAGAATTAGAACACTTAAAAACTGTTCGAAGGAATGAAATCAAAGAAAAAATAAAAGTGGCTCTTACATTTGGTGATTTAAGTGAAAATTCAGAATATGATGAAGCTAAAAATGAGCAAGCTTTTGTTGAAGGTAGAATATTACAATTAGAGTCTATGCTTAAAAATGCTTCAGTTGTAGACGAGGTTGATGTACCTAACGATTGTGTGGCGATAGGTAGCATAGTTGAGCTTGAAGATTATGAGATGGGTGAAAATGTAGAATATTATATTGTAGGCTCAGTTGAGGCTGATCCAATAAATTATAAAATATCAAATGAATCTCCTGTAGGAAATGCATTGATAGGTAGAAAAAAAGGAGATATAATTAAAGTTGAAGCACCTAATGGATTATATAAATTTAAAATATTGAGCATCAAAAGAGCTTAAATTTGGAGGTTAAAACCATGAACCATGAGATTAAAAATGAGATACTAGATTTAGTGAAGGATGAAGAACAATTCAATGAATTTGTCAAACAAAGAATTGAAAAACTAAAGAAACTTAAAAGTGAAGGATGCGATCCTTTTGATGTATATAAAGTGGAAAGGAATGCTACATCTATTGAGATCAAGGAAAGGTTTGAAGATTTTGTTGATAAAGAAGTCTTAGTAGCAGGCAGGCTCATATCTAAACGGGTACATGGTAAAGCAGGCTTTTCTGATTTAATAGATAGATTTGGTAAAATTCAATTATATATTAAAAAAGATATAGTTTTAGAAGAAAACTTAGAATTATTTAAAAGCCTTGATATTGGTGATTGGATTTGGGTGAGAGGCATTGTATTTAAGACAAAGACTGGAGAAGTTTCTATTCAAATTCATGAATTTAAATTGATAGGTAAATCCATAAAACCACTTCCTGAAAAATGGCATGGTCTTAAGGACCCTGATTTAAGATATAGGCAAAGAGAAGTGGATTTAATAGTAAATAATGATGTAAAAGATACTTTTTTAAAGAGAAGCTTAATAATAAAGGGAATTAGAGAATTTTTAGATAAAAGAGGATATATTGAAGCTGAAACTCCTATTTTAGCATCTATTGCAAGCGGAGCTGCTGCAAGGCCCTTTAAAACTCATCATAATGCATTAGATATAGATTTGTATTTGAGAATTGCAACTGAGTTATATCTAAAGAGGCTTATTGTGGCTGGTTTTGAAAAAGTCTATGAAATGGGTAAAGACTTTAGAAATGAAGGAATAGATATAAGGCATAACCCTGAGTTTACTATGATTGAGCTATATGAAGCTTTTGCTGATTACAATGACATGATGGAGCTTACAGAAAATTTAGTATCATCTTTATGCGAGAAAATAAATGGAACTACTAAAATCATGTATCAAGATGTTGAAATAGATTTTACACCTCCATGGAGGAGGATTACAATGGTAGAGGCTGTTTTAGAACATACAGGAATTGATTTTAATAATATAAAGTCCCATGAAGAAGCGAGAGAAATAGCAAAAAAGAAGCATTTAGAATTTAAAAAGAATCTTTGCGATGTGACTAAAGGGGAAGTTTTAAATGCTATGTTTGAAGAATTTGCAGAAGATAAATTAATACAGCCTACATTTCTCTGCGATTACCCTGTTGAGATATCACCTCTTACAAAGAAAAAAAGAGGGAATGAAGAATTTACTGAGAGATTTGAAGGGTTCATATGCGGAAGAGAGATATGCAATGCATATTCAGAGTTAAATGACCCTATTGTTCAAAGAGAGAGATTTACTCAGCAGGCGAGGGAAAAAGAGCTTGGAGATGATGAGGCATATGAAATAGATGAAGAGTTTATGAACGCTTTAGAAGTTGGGATGCCTCCAACTGCTGGAATAGGAATTGGAATTGATAGAATAGTGATGTTTTTGACAAACTCTCATTCCATAAGAGATGTGATCTTATTCCCAACTATGAAACCACTATAATTTAAAAGTTTAATTTTAAAATATAAAGATATTTCTGTCTTTATATTTTTTTGTTTTGAAACTTTTTTATATAAGTGAATAATATTTAAAAAAAAAGCAAACTATATTATATATTATTATTGTAAACAAGTTGTAAGATGAGCTGATCATGAATACTTTGTTTTATAATAAAATATTAAAGTTTTTTATAAAGAAAAATGTGCTTCTGTTAGAGGTTAATTTAAAAACTTGTTATTTTTTAAAAATAAGGAGGGCAAAATGAGCCATAAAATTGAAGGTAGAAGAGAAAACTTGAGGAAGATAAAAGAGAATATAAAGAATATCCAAACGAATATAGAGCTCACAAATGATATTATTGAATCCACCACAGACAGTAGAATAAGAGCACAATTAGAAGAAAAAAATATGATAAAATTAGAATCACTAGAATCTTTAAAGAATGAATTTAAAGGTGAAATGATGTTAAGGCAGAATCAACAAGATTAAAAATATTAAAAAGATGATTTCTTATTGAGAGTCATCTTTTTTAGTTTTATATAAAAAAGAATGTTAAATTAATCTAGCATTTTAAATGTTTTATGGATTGATATTTTGAGTTATAATTTAAATAAGAAAAAAAATTATAAATAAAAAAAATTTTAAGAGGTGTATTATAATATTATTTAAAAAACTAGAAATTAAAAAAGGAGATATTGTTTCTATCGTGGGAGCAGGAGGAAAAACCACTTTGATGTTTTCTCTTGCAAATGAGTTAAAGCATGAGTTTAAGGTTTTAATATGTACTACTACTAAAATATCAGTTCCAAGGAGCAATCAGTTTGATTTTTTCTATATAGGAGAAATACCTTTTAAAGATTTACATAATAATGGTATATATGTATTTGGAAATACTATTTCAAAGGGAAAGCTTGTACTAACTAAAGAAAGTGATATTATAAAATATAAAAATATGTTCGATATAATACTCATCGAAGCAGATGGCTCAAAAATGAAAGGAATAAAGGGATGGAAGGATTATGAACCTGTAATTATAAATGACAGTACAAAGACCATAGGGGTTTTAGATATTTTAAATGTAGGTAAGGTAGTTAATGAAGATAATGTCCACAACATTGAAGAGTTCATTGACATAACAAATTCATCTAAAAATTCCACAATAACTATGGAGCATATCATAAATTTAATAAAACATCCCAATGGGCTTTTTAAAAATTCAAAAGGAGAAAAAATAATATATATACCAAAATATGATAAAATAGCAAATGATTTGATTAAATCATTAGATAAATCCATAAGGGTGGTAGTATGAAATTTGAATTTACTGCAATTATACTTGCTTCAGGATTTTCCAAGCGATTTAAATATGGAAATAAACTTATATTTAAATATGAAGGTAAACCTATAGTTGAACATGTCATGGATGCTATAAAAAAATGCAAAAGATTTAAAGATATCATTTTAGTTAGCTCCTATGATGATATACTTGATTTAGCAAAGATAAAGGGATTTATTTTCATAAAAAATATTTACCATAATGAAGGGATTGCTTCTAGTATAAGGCTTGGAGTAGAAAACTCAAAAGATACCAATTATATGTTTTTTGTAGGAGATCAGCCTGGTTTAGATGAAAATTTAATAAATAAACTCCTAGAGAATTTTAATGGTGAAGATATTACAGTTCCTGTTTTTAATGGAGAATTTAAGAATCCTGTGATATTTCCAAATAAATTTAAATCTAAGCTTCTTGATTTAAAGGGAGATATAGGAGGAAGGGTTTTAATAAAAGAATGTACTGATAAGGTGAAAGAAGTAAAAATATTAGAAGAAAGGTATTTTAAAGATATAGATACAGTAGAGGATTATTATGAAATGGAAAGATTAATTGTAATAAGAGGGGCAGGTGATATAGCTACAGGAGTAATTCAGAAGCTTTTAAGAGCTGGTTTTAAAGTGATTGCTATGGAAACAAGATTCCCTTCTGCTATAAGGAGAAGTGTAAGTTTGTGTCAATGTATGTATGATGGTGAAGCAACTGTAGAAGACATAGTTTCAAAGAGAATCGACAATATAGAAGAAGCATGGGAAGTATTGCAAAGAGGAAAAGTACCAGTTTTAAATGATGAGGAATGTGTTTCTTTAAATGCCATACGACCTATGGCGCTTATAGATGCTATTTTAGCAAAAAAGAATTTAGGAACCAATCGCAATATGGCACCTATCACCATTGGGCTAGGTCCTGGATTTTGTGCTAAAGAAGATGTTGATGTTGTCATAGAAACTAATAGAGGTCATGATCTTGGAAAGCTAATCTTTGATGGGCCTGCAAAAGAGAATACTGGTTTTCCAGGTGAGATATGCGGAGTTTCTTTAGATAGGGTAATTTATGCAACTTCTATGGGAACATTTAAACCTGCAAGGCAAATTGGAGATATTGTGAAAAAAGATGAGGTAATTGGAGAAGTAATATACAATAATAAAACTGCAGAAATTGTGAGATCTAAATTAGATGGTGTATTACGAGGCATAATTCAAGATGGATTTTTAGTTAAGCCTGAGCTTAAGATTGCAGATGTAGATCCAAGGATGTCAGAGAAGAAAAATTGTTTTTCTATTTCAGATAAGGCAAGATGTATTGGCGGTGCAGTACTTGAAGCACTAATTTATTTAGAGAGGAGAAAATTCGTTGAAAAGTAATATTTTATTGATACTACACAATCTTTTATCATCAGGTAAAAAAATAGCTATGGTGACCAATATTTCTGTAACTGGCTCATCCCCTGGAAAAGAAGGGGATATAATGGGAGTTATGGAAGACGGGAGCATAGTAGGAACCATTGGTGGTGGCACAGCAGAAGCGTTAGCAATAGATATGGCAAAAGGTTGCTTAATGGAAGATAAAAATAAAGAATATGAATTTAAACTCACTGAAGAAGGAATAGGCACCCTGTGTGGTGGCATAGTGAAAGGATATATTCACATATTAAAACCAATTCCGAGGATTGTGGTATTTGGAGGAGGGCACATAGGTAAACTCATATATGATATAGGAAAAAATTTGAATTTTTCACTGTTAATGATTGATGATAGAGAAGAATTTGCAAATAATAAAAGGTTCCCTGAAGCAGAAGTCATATGCAAAGAAACTCATGAGGCAATGAAGGATATTTTAGTTACGCAAAATGATTATATAGTAATAGTGACTAGAGGACATAAAGATGATAAAAAAGCTCTAAAAGAAGTGATTGATTTGGATGCAAAGTATATTGGCTTAATTGGAAGCAAAAAGAAGATAATCCAGATTAAAGATGAGCTTTTAAAAGAAGGAATTTCTCAAAACTTAATTGATAGGGTTTATGCTCCTATTGGACTTGATATTTCAGATAGTACACCAGAAGAGATTGCACTTGGTATATTAAGCGAGATACTCATAATTAAAAATAATGGTACATTAAATCATAGGAGAGATAAAAAATGATAAAAGCAGGAATAATAACTTCAAGCGATAAGGGATATATAGGAGAAAGGGTTGATGAAAGCGGCGTTATAATAAAAGATATGTTAGAAAAGATGGGCTATGCTGTAGAAAAGTATATAATCCTTCCTGACGACAAGGAGATGCTTTCTAATGAAATGTGCTATATGGCAGATAAGCTTTTGATTAATTTAATTTTAACAACAGGAGGAACAGGATTTAGCAAAAGAGATGTGATGCCTGAAGCTACAAAATCCATAATAGAAAGGGAAACTCCAGGTATTCCAGAAGCTATGAGGCTTGAGAGTTTAAAGATCACAAAAAGGGCTATGCTTTCAAGAGCTTCTGCAGGTATAAGAGGGAATTGCCTCATAATAAACATGCCAGGAAGTCCAAAAGCTGTAAAAGAGATGATGGAGATTTTATTTCCTGCAATTGAGCATGGACTTGAAATATTGCTTGGGGAAGCAACTGAATGCGCTGAAAGAAGTGAATAGAATGAAAAAAATACGAACTGAAGAATCAGTAGGATATGAATTATTTCACGATATAACTAAAATTGTACCTCACGAGTTTAAAGGAGTAGCATTTAAAAGAGGTCACTTAATAAAAAAGGAAGACATCGAAGTTTTATTGTCTATTGGAAAGGATCATGTTTATATCTGTGAAGAAGATGATAGATTTACTCATGAAGATGATGCTGCTAAAATCATAAAAAACCTAGTAGCAGGAAGTGGAGTAACAGAAACCAAGATACAAGAAGGTAAGATAAATTTATTAGCAAAGCATGATGGTCTTTTAAAAATAGATGAGGATTTGCTTTTAAGAGTTAATACTATAGGTGATATTATAATATCAACTCTTCACAATGATATACCTGTAAAAGAAGGCAAAAAGGTAGCTTCATTAAAGACAGTTCCTCTTCTTATAGAAAATGAAAAATTATACGAATTAGAAAAGATATTAGATGGAAATAAAATAATAAGTGTAATACCTATTAATAAGTTAAAAGTTGGAGTTGTGACAACTGGCAGTGAAGTTTACTATGGAAGGATTAAAGATAAGTTTGGAGATGTTATTAGAGAAAAGTTGGAAGAGCATGGTTGTGAGTTTTTGGGACAACTATTTTGTCCAGATGATAAAAAGAAAATCATAGATGCAATAAATAGCTGGGAAAAGGAAGAGGCAGATATGATAATATGCACAGGTGGTATGTCTGTTGATCCTGACGATTTAACACCATCTGCAATTTTAGAAAGCGATGCGCGCATAGTTTCTTATGGATCTCCAGTGCTTCCTGGTGCCATGTTTTTAATGGCATATAAAGGCGATATGCCAATTATAGGTCTTCCTGGTGGAGCGCTTTATAACAAAAGAACTATGTTTGATATTGTATTTCCAAAGATATTAGCAAAAGAAAAAATAACTGCAGATTACATTTGTTCATTAGGACATGGAGGATTGTGTGCAGAGTGCGATAATTGCATATTTCCACAGTGTAGCTTTGGGAGAGGTTAACTGGATTTTAAAAAGATTTCATAATATTTTTCAAAAGAAAGGCTTTTTATGCTAGCTATTTATTAAGTAATTTTAATATGAATAGGAGAATGAGTATGAATGAATTTACACATTTTGACAATGAAGGATTGGCAATAATGGTTGATGTATCTGATAAAGATAAAACAAAGAGAGAAGCTTCAGCTGTAGGGATTGTAAAGATGAGCAAAGAATGCTTTAAATTAGTAGAAGAAGGCAATATAAAGAAGGGTGATGTATTAGGTGTTGCAAGAATTGCAGCCATTATGGCAGCTAAAAAAACCAGTGAAGTAGTGCCTCTTTGTCATAATATACCTATAACTTCCTGTTCTTTAGAATTTAAACTTCTTAAAGAAAATAGTGAAATTTTTGTAGAAAGCTATGTTAAAACTACTGCTGAAACTGGTGTGGAAATGGAAGCCATGCATATGGTCATGATAGCTTGTTTGACAATTTATGATATGTGCAAAGCAGTAGATAAAAAAATTGAAATTTCAAATATTCATTTAAAGTATAAACTCGGTGGTAAAAGCGGTAATGTGAGCTATTCTCTTAAGGAGGAAAATTTATGAAAGATATAATGGGAAGAAATATTAATTATTTAAGATTATCTATAACTGACAGTTGTAATTTAAGGTGCCTTTATTGTATGCCTGAAGAGGGTGTACAGTATGAAGAAGAAAAAAATCTAATTTCTATGGATGAAGCATTTTATATTGTAAAGATTTTTGCTGAATTAGGTATAAAAAAGGTGAGGATAACAGGAGGAGAGCCCCTTGTTAGAAAAGGTGTGTGTGATTTAATTAAAAATATAAAATCCTTAAATGAGATAGAAGAAATTAATATCACCACTAATGGAGTTTTATTAGAAAAATATTTAGATGAACTTTATATTAATGGAATTACTGGGTTAAATATAAGCCTTGATACATTAAATGAAGATAGATACAAAAAGATAACAAGAGGAGGAAATTTAAACAAAGTAGTTGATGCTATTAAAAGAGCAAAAAAATATGATTTAAAGGTTAAATTGAATTCTCTCATCATACAAGATTTTAATGAGGATGAGGTAAATTCTCTTGTGGAATTTGCTATTGAAAATAAGCTGATGTTAAGATTTATAGAGCTTATGCCTATTGGATATGGAAAAACCTTAAAAGGTTTTAAAAATGAAGAGATAAAAAATATTGTAGAGAAGAAATTTAAACTATCGGAATTTAGCGATGAGCCTTTAGGTATAAATGGACCTGCAAAATATTTTAAATTAGATAACAGCGATATTCCACTAGGATTTATTTCACCAATCAGCGGATGTTTTTGCGACACATGTAACAGAGTAAGAGTGACATCAGATGGAAAGTTAAAGGAATGCCTCTACTACAAAGGAAATTTAAATTTAAAAGATGAAATAAGAAATAAAACAAGTGAGGAAGAGATTAAGGACAAAATAATCAAAGCTGTGTTTTTAAAGAAAAAACAACATAAATTTTTTGAGAAAGATAATGATATAGAAGAGTCTGAGAAAAAAAATATGTCCATGATAGGAGGATAAATATGGGTAAAATATTAGCTATTTGTATAAGTGAAAAAAAAGGAGGTCCAAAGGATGAATTAAATGAGGTTGAACTTATAGAAAACTTTGGACTAAAAGATGATGCTCATGGAGGTAATTGGCATAGGCAAGTTAGCCTTTTATCTAATGAAAAGATTGAAGATTTCAAGAAAAAAGGCGGTAAAGTAAGGTTTGGAAGTTTTGGAGAAAATTTGGCGATAGAAGGCATTGACTTATCTAAGCTACCTGTTGGAACAAAGCTTAAATCTGGAGATGTTGTGCTTGAAATATCACAAATTGGAAAAGAATGCGTAAATAGATGTGCCATTTATTATTCTGTTGGAGATTGCATAATGCCAAGAGAGGGAGTTTTTGCAAAGGTAATAGCAGGAGGTAAAATATATAAGGGAGATGATATAGATATAGTTAATTTATGATGCTAAAAAAAATTCTTTTAACCAAAAAAATATTGTAAATAATATCTGGTTGTATTATAATAGATATGTAATGAAAAGAGGTAACATTGTATATGGAAAATAACGAGAGAATTGATATGCTAAAAAACATTGCAAAGGGTATTTCTCTGCAATTTGGAGAAAAATGTGAGGTTGTAGTTCATGATCTTACAAAAGATTATGATAGTACAATTGTGCATATTGAAAACGGGTATATCAGTGGACGACATCCAGGAGATTGTGCTTCAAACATTGTACTTGAACAATTAGAATCTATAAAAGAAGATTCTTTAAATAAAGCTATACAAGATAAATATAATTATTTAACTCAAACAAAAGATGGAAGAATATTAAAATCATCTTCTATATTTATAAAAGATGGTGAAGGAAAACCTTGCTGTATTTTAGGTATTAATTTTGATATTACAGATTTTTTAATGGCTGAATCTATAATAGGGTCCTTTACTAATAGTTCTGCAAATAAAGAGATAAAAGAAATAATTCCTTCTAATGTAAACGACTTATTGGATATATTAATAAATGAATCCTATGAGTATGTAGGAAAGCCAGTTGCAGCTATGTCAAAAGAGGATAAAGTTAGAGCTATAAAATATCTGGAACAAAAAGGCGCATTCTTAATAAAAAAATCTGGAGATAAGATTTCTAAATTTTTCGATATATCAAAATATACCTTGTACAATTATTTAGATAATGACATTTAGATAATTGTTTATTTATAAATTTCATATTAAAAAGTAAACTTTTACATAAAATATAACTATTAAAATTTAAAGGAGAATTTTGAATGAGACAATTAATAGATTTAACTGTCAATGAAGAACAGTTATCAAAAACAGTTGAACGTGCTAAAGAAAAAAATATCGTCATACCAACACTTGAACAGATGAAAAATCCTGACTTAATACCTTGTACTGTTAAAGAAAAATTGAAAGATACAGGTCTTTGGGATGTAGATCCAATAAATCTATTTAGGATATCATGGAAAAACGAACCAAAGGAAAAAGGCGGATTGTATAATGAGGTTCCAAATTTCATAGAAATACCTTCTGAAATATCAGGAGTTAAAGCTAGAATTATTGCTTTAAGTGGAAAATGGTTCCCAATAGGTGCTCATAAAGTTGGTGCAAGTTTTGCATGCCTTGTTCCAAGGCTTGTTACAGGTCAATTTGACCCATCATATCATGAAGCAGTATGGCCATCAACTGGAAACTATTGCCGAGGTGGGGCTTATAACTCAGCACTTTTAGGATGTAAGTCTATAGCTATCTTGCCAGAGAATATGAGCAAAGAGAGATTCGAGTGGTTAAAAAAGGTTGCAGGTGAGGTAATCGCTACACCAGGTTCTGAAAGTAATGTTAAAGAAATATATGATAAGACTTGGGAATTAAGAAGAACAAGGGACAATGTAGTTATATTTAATCAGTTTGCAGAACTTGGAAATCATTTATGGCATTATGAAGTAACCGGAAATGCTATGCATGATGTTTTAAAGAGCGTGATGGGACCTAATGATAGGTACAGAGGTGTTTGTTTGACATCTGGTTCTGGTGGAACTTTAGGTTCAGGAGATTATTTAAAAGATCAATTCCCAAATAGTAAAATAGCAGTAGGGGAAGCAACTCAATGCCCTACCTTATTAAATAATGGGTTTGGAGAACATAGAATAGAAGGAATTGGAGATAAGCATGTACCTTGGGTACACAATGTTAAGAATACAGATTTAGTTATAGCAGCAGATGACAATGATGCTCTTGGAATGTTCAGATTATTCAATGAAAAAGCTGGTCAGGATTATTTAAAATCTTTAGGAGTTAAAGATGACACCATCAATAAATTAAATTGGGTTGGAATATCTGGTGCTGCAAATATCATTTTGGCTATGAAATTTGCTAAATATTATGAATTAACTGAAAATGATATAGTATTAACTGTCTTAACAGATTCAGCTGAGATGTATAAATCAAGGCTTTCCGAAATGAAAGAAGAAAGAGGAAATAAAGAGTATACTCCTGTAAATGCTGAAATCGACCATAATAAACATGTGTTTGGAATTAAGACAGATTCAATGGAGGAGTTGACTTATAACTCTAGAAAGCGCATCCACAACTTAAAATATTATACTTGGATTGAGCAACAAATGCACGATGTTAAGGAATTAAATGAGCAATGGTACGATTACGAAAACTACTGGGGAAGATTACATAAGATGGCCCCAGAATTAAATAAGTTAATAGAACAATTTAACGAAAGAGTTTCTTTAAAATAAGATAGTTAATTTTTGCGGGGTGAAAAATTGAGAGAAAAGATTAAATGGGCAAAGAATAATCTTGAAAGATCATGGCCCGATAAGGAAATGAAGATAATGGAGCTTTCCGAGGTAGAAAAAGCAAGGAGATTTCAAAAGAGCTTTGCTGAATATGATGAAACTCCTCTTGTAAACCTCGAAAACTTAGCAAGCAGGCTTTTGTTATCAAATATTTGTATTAAAGATGAGTCCTATAGATTTAATTTAAATTCATTTAAAGCTTTAGGTGCAACCTATGCTATGGGAAGCTATATTGCAGGTTTAATAAATAAAGACATTGATGAACTTGATTGCAAAGATATTACATCTAACGAAATGAGAGAAAAAGTTGGAGACATAACCTTTTTTGCAACTACAGATGGGAATCATGGAAGAGCAGTAGCATGGACAGCAAACAGACTAAAGCAGAGGATGATAGTTTACATGCCTAAGGGATCTTCACTTACAAGGCTTGAAAATATTAGAAAAGAAGGGGCAGAAGCTTCTATATTAGATCTTAACTATGATGATGCTATAAGATATACGATTAAAGAGACTGAAAAGGTAAAAAATGGAGTTATTGTTCAGGACACATCTTGGGAAGGGTATGAGGATATTCCTAATTGGATAATGCAAGGATATGGAACTACAGCTTTGGAAGCATATGAACAGCTTAAAAAAATAGGAATTGAAAGACCTACACACATATTCCTTCAAGCAGGGGTTGGATGCTTTGCTGCAGCTGCTCAAGGTTTCTTTGCAAATGTTTATAAAGATAATCCTCCAACTGTTGTTGTAGTTGAGTCTAATAAAGCAGATTGTTATTATCAATCTATAATTGCAAATGATGGAGAGTATAGGACTGTTGGTGGCGATATGGATACTATCATGGTAGGTCTTGCATGTGGTGAGCCAAACCCTACAACATGGAGCATATTAAAAAATCATAGCTCATACTATGTTTCCTGTCCTGATTGGGTTACTGCAAGGGGTATGAGGATTTTGGGGAATCCTCTAAAGAAAGATGTTAGAGTCATATCAGGAGAGTCTGGAGCAGTTACTCTTGGACTTTTAGCCTCAATAATGGAATTTGAAGAGTATAGGGATTTGAGGGATGAATTAAAACTTGATGAAAAATCTAAAGTTTTATTGTTTAGTACAGAAGGAGATACATTCCCAGATAGATATAGAAGTATCGTATGGGATGGAGAGTATCCTAGTATTTAGTTGTTAAAATATTTATCATAAAGGAGTATTAAAATGAATTTTGATCAAATTAAAAAAGCTGCTGAAGGTTATAAAGCAGATATGACTAAATTTTTAAGAGATTTAGTTGCTATTCCTGGAGAGAGTTCAGGAGAAAAGGGTGTTATTTTAAGAATAAAAGAAGAGATGGAAAAAGTAGGTTTTGATAAAGTAGAAATCGATCCTCAAGGAAATGTGTTAGGTTATATAGGAAAAGGTGAAACTTTAATAGCTTATGATGCTCATATCGATACAGTTGGTATAGGAAATATAGCAAACTGGAAATTTGATCCTTATGAAGGCTATGAAAATGATATAGAGATTGGTGGAAGAGGAACTTCTGACCAATTAGGCGGAATTGTTTCATCAGTTTATGGAGCAAAAATCATGAAAGATTTGGATCTTTTAAATGATAAATATACTATACTTGTTGCAGGAACAGTTCAAGAAGAAGATTGTGACGGACTTTGCTGGCAATATATAATAAACGAAGATAAGGTTAGACCAGAGTTTGTAGTTTCAACTGAACCTACTGATGGTGGAATTTATCGCGGACATCGTGGTCGTATGGAAATTCGTGTGGATGTAGCAGGAGTTTCATGCCATGGATCTGCTCCAGAACGTGGTGATAATGCTATTTATAAAATGGCTGAAATTTTATTAAATGTACGTGATTTAAATGAAAATGATGCAGCTGATAGCACTGAAATTAAAGGTCTTGTAAAGATGTTGGATGAAAAATACAATCCACAATATAAAGAAGCTAATTTTCTTGGACGTGGCACAGTTACAACTTCTGAAATATTCTTTACATCACCAAGCCGTTGTGCAGTAGCTGATTCTTGCTCTGTATCTTTAGACCGTCGTATGACTGCTGGAGAAACATGGGAAAGCTGCTTAGATGAAATTCGTGTACTTCCAGCAGTTAAAAAATATGGTGCAAAGGTTTCTATGTATCAATATGATAGACCTGCATACACTGGACTTGTTTATCCAATCGAGTGTTATTTCCCAACATGGGTAATTCCAGAAGATCATCCTGTAAGTAAGGCTATGGTTTCTGCTCATGAAAGTTTATTTGGAAAAACTCGTACTGGTGTTGAAGAAAACATTGAAATGAGAGAGGCACGTCCACTTTTAGACAAATGGACATTCTCCACAAATGGAGTTACAATCATGGGACGTAATGGAATACCATGTATCGGATTTGGACCAGGAGCAGAATCTCAAGCTCATGCACCAAATGAAAAAACATGGAAACAAGATTTAGTTACATGTGCTGCAGTTTATGCTGCAATGCCAAGCATTTATGTAGATGAGTTTAAAAAATAATATTTTAGGAGAGTAGAGAATGGATAAAATTAAAGAGTTAATTAAATCACTTGAAAATTTAAATTTTAAGGATATGTATAACAATGATTTTTTCTTGACTTGGGAAAAATCTGCCGATGAAATAGAAGCAGTATTCACAGTTGCAGATACATTAAGAGCTATGAGAGAA
>JAVBPQ010000182.1:0-13495 GCA_031549525.1 Clostridiaceae bacterium
TGTAATTTTTTTCTGCTTCATTTGCAGAGCTTTCATCATGATACATAGTAACAATTTTTCTTGCATACTCAAAATGAGCATTTCTTATATCTTCTTTTATCAATTTTTCTGCAACATGTTTTTCAGTATTTGTTGTAAGAAAGAAATAATCCAGCATAATATCATCAGGAATCTTCATGCATTTTTCAAACATCATATTAGCTTCTTCACAAATTCCAATATAGTTATTTAAAGACTTGCTCATCTTGTCTTTTCCATCAAGACCAACGAGAAGAGGAAAGGTTATGACTTCCTGCGGGATTTGACCAAAATCTGCTTGAATATTTCTGCCAACTAGCAAATTAAAGGTCTGATCTGTTCCTCCAACTTCTATATCACAATTTAAAGCTACAGAATCATATCCTTGAGCTAGAGGATATAAAAGCTCATGAAGGCTTATGGGTTTGTTATTTGCAAATCTATTTTTAAAATCATCTCTCTCCATCATCCTAGCTAAGGTATATTTTGATGAAAGGTTTATAACATCCCTAAAGTTCATCTTTAAGTGCCATTCTGAGTTATATGCTATATGAGCCTTTGATTTATCGAGTATTTTAGTAACCTGATTAAAATAACTTTCTCCATTTTCACGCGTTTCCTCTAAAGAGAGGGCAGGTCTTGTTTTGATTCTTCCTGTTGGATCTCCAATCATACCTGTAAAATCTCCGATTACAAAATACACTTCATGACCAAGCTCCTGAAAGAGCTTTAATTTTCTTAAAACTACAGAATGCCCAAGATGTAAATCAGGTCTTGAAGGGTCTGCACCAAGCTTTATTTTTAAAGTTTTTCCACTGTTTAAGCGATTTATAAGACCTTCTTCTGAAAATATTTCAGAGGCAGAATTTTTAATGAGATTTATTCTATCCATTTTTTTCCTCCTTAAAAATAATAAAAAAACAGCTTATATCTTCTAAAAGAAGCCTATAAGCTGCTAAACACGATTACTATGGGTGTAAACTACCACATCAATGCATAGAGAAATAAGCCCCCTTTTTATAATAATAAGCGGACAAATTTATTTAAAAGCATACTATTTTTCACAGGGCTCTCCTCCTCATCGATTTTCTATAGTATAACCTTTAATAAGACTAAAATCAAGTCTGATAAATAATAGGGTATGTGAAATTATTTAGCAAATTTTTAGGAAAAACTCCTCTTATAAACCTCGTATCATCATAATGAGGTTCCTTTTTAAATTCATTTATAAAGATATCAGGAGTAAAGTGAAAGACTACCTTTTTAGTGTTTAAGTCTAGAATATAAGCTTCAAGATCTTTAAAATCAATTGGTTTATCTGTAAATACGCCATATAGATTGTATATATCATAAATTCTTTCACCTATGATGATACAATCTAAGTCTTCACAGTAATAGAAGTTTTTATTAAACCTCTCTAGAGCATAAAAAAATAAAACTGATTTACTTTTTATCACATCAAAGGTCTTTGAATATATGATATTTTGTAATTTATTTTTAAAATCTTTAGAAAACGGATCTATATTTTTTAATATTTTTGTATTTGAATGTTGAAAATGAATATCTTTATACCATATTATTTCATGAATTTGCCTAAATCCCATCTTAAGATAAAAACCTACAGCTTCTTCATTTGCTGATAGATATATTAGAGGAAAATCTTTATAGTCATTAAATATATATTCCATAAGTTTTCTTGATAGGCCTTGATTTCTATATTCTAAAAGTGTGCAGACAGCACCTAATTGTATTGCAGGAGTTATCTTATTGTTTATAAGAAGCTCCATCTTCATAACTGAAATATTTGATATGGCCTTATCTTTATGAAAAAATGTATGACATATATAATTTTCATCCCAAAGCCCATTGTCGTAAAATGGTTTAAAATCAATTCCAAATACCTCATTAGTGATTTCATAAAACCCTTTTCTTAATCTGTCATCATCCTTATAATTTTTACAATAGTCATAAAACAAAATTATCACTGCCTTAAATAAGTTGTTTAATTTTGGATATTACTAATTTTATCATCTTAGTTTTATAAATAACATGAAAAAATTTACAATACATCCAAGGTTATGCTTTTTAATATGGTTTGGAAGAAGTGAATCCATATTTATTTTTATGAGATGTTATAATAATATAATATTGTAATCTTTGCTAGGAGGTTCACATGATTATAGCTTTACTAACTATGGGAACTAAAGAATCCATAGAACCATATATTGCTCTTGGCCTCTCTTTAAAAGAAGCAGGTCATACAATAAGAATAGCAGCACTTGAAGGTTATTCTGAATTTATTAAAAAATTTGGGTTAGAGTATTATAGAGTTAGTGCAGATTTATTTAAAATCTTATTTGATGATAAGCCAGAAGATTACATAAATATAAACAATCCTATAAAAGCTTTTAAGGGATTTAAAAATAAAACCATAATGTCCATGATACTTGAAATGCAATACGACTATTGGGATGCTTGTGATGATGTTGATGCAGTGATTTATCATCCAGGAGCACTTATAGGATATTTTATAGGAAAACAAAAAAAAATACCAAGTATTTTAGCATCTTTATTTCCCATTACACCTACAAAGGCTTATCCTTCAATATTTTATAATAAACTTAGGCTTGGAAAAGGGTTCAATTTTTTAACCCATAAGATATTTGAAAGAGAGCTTTGGAGTTCTCTTAGTTTACCTATTAAAAAATTTTGGGAAAATGAATTTGATATGAGAAATGATAAATTCTCTTCCCCATTTAGCAAACAAAATATTAAAGCTTTAAATACTTTGGTATGTTGCAGCAATCATATATTTCCAAAACCTCAGGATGTGGGAGACAATGTGCACATAGATGGTTATTGGTTTTTAAATGACAATGATGATTTTAAATCTAAGAGAGAACTTGCTAATTTTTTAAAAAAGGGGAATCCTCCAATATATGTAGATATTGAAAGCATATGCCATAGAGAAAACGAAGACAAGATTATTAAAATTGTAATAGATGGTTTAAAACTTTCAAATAAACGAGGAATATTAAGAATAGCAAAAAATAAAGAAAAGAATAAAAGATTAAATAAGAAAAATTCGCAAGATATATTTTTTGTAGAAGATATATCAAATTCATGGCTCCTTCCACAGGTTGCTGCTGTAATACATAATGGAGGATATGGGATAATTGCATCATGTTTAAATGCTGGAGTTCCAAGTATTTCAATTCCCTCGTGTGAAGATGAATTTGCATGGGCAAGGAGGATGTATGAGTTAAATGTAGCCTCTTTGCCCATTAGAAGAAGAATGTTAACTTATAAAAAATTATCTTCTGCCATTGATTTTGTTTTAAAAAAGGATATATTATCAAATGCTAAAGTTATGGCAAAAAAGATAAAGAATGAAAATGGAACTTTAAAATCTGCTAAGTTAATAATGGATATTATAGGAAACTTTAAAAAAACTTAATATTATCATTTTGTAATATTTCCATCATCGTCTATAGCTACATCAGTTGAAATGGATCTTAAATATTCCAATAAATTTTGTTTTTCAGATTCTTTTAACAAATGGATTTGATTGTTTGAAATTACACCTGGTAAAAACTTTGCTGATATCTTTCCATTATCAAATTTTAGTTTATAAATTCCAGTTTCTGCAGCATGACCAGTTACATAATCAGGAAAGAGGAAATTGCCTAAAGAGTATGCTATAGGTACTCCTTTATAAATCTCAAAACCTTGTAACCAATGGGGGTGGCTTCCAACAATTGCATCAACAAGTTTTTCATCTATCAGTCTTTTAGCATATTCTTTCTGATATTCAACAGGCTCATTTTGTCTTTCTTCTCCCCAGTGGAAGTAAACTATAAGATAATCTATGTCCTTATTTTTGTTCCTTTCCTCTTTGATTTTTGATACCACATTTTCCAAATCATATCCATTGGTAACCCCAGGTGTATCTTCATAAGCTTGCCACGAATGGTCAGGATAGAAGTGACAAAATGAAATAAATCCAACTTTATTTCCTTTGATATTAGCAACTTTCATTGAATATGCTTCCTTTGCATTAAGCCCTGCGCCAATGTACTCTAGATTATTAGCTTTTAGTGAAGAGAGGGTATCTATGAGACCATCTTCATAATAATCTAAAATATGGTTATTTGCTATGTTCACCATGTCAACACCACAATTTGTTAAAGCAGGTAATGTGCTAGGATCGCTTTTTATCCAAAATAATTGGTAAGGAACCTTATCTTCTCTTGTTGTAATAGCTGATTCTAAATTTACGAAGGTATAATCTGATGATTTTAATTCTTCTCTTACTAAATCAAAAGGATAATCCGCTCCATAACTATCTATAATAGGACGCAATTCCCAGTCGAACATTATGTCACCAGTAAAGGATATGGTAAAACTATCTTTTTTTATCTCCTCTTTTTTTGTTGTATTTTGAGATATATTTGTTGTATTTTCAGTAAGCGGCTTAGAAGTCGATAGATCATTTGATAAATCATTGGTTTTGTTTGATGAGGTTGATAAATTATTAGTTGTACTTAATGAGTTAGTTGATAAGGTGCTAAAGTTGTCTTGTGATTCACTAAGATTGTTGCAAGATGCTAAGAGTATGACTGCTGATAAAATTAATAAAACACTAATGAATGATATTAACTTTTTTATAGTAATTCACCTACCTTATTTAGAAGCTTTATTTTTATCTTAAGTTCAAAGAGTGTGTGTTTTTATTGTATATCTTTTGATAATTGTTTGTATAGACTTGTTTAAGCATAATATCTGTGCAAATAAGATGATTAAAATATTATATATAAAAAGTAACCAGTAAATAGATTCACAAAAGCATGAAGTATAATTGGATATAAAAGTGATTTAGTTCTATGATAAACAATTCCAAAAAGAGAGCCAAGAAAAAAACCATCATAAAAAATAATTATTATATAGCTAAGATTAACTTGACTAAAATCTAAGTTCAATATATGAGGAAGTCCAAATATAATCCCTTGAATAAATATGGCTTTGAATAAATCAAATTTTTCAATTAAATAAGTTTGAATTAAACCTCTAAAGATTAATTCTTCCACAGTTGCTGTAAGAAAAGTATTGATTATCCACAACATACACCAAGGATAATAAATAATCTTAAAATTACTTATGTTGTTTATTACTAAATTATACGCAAAGTAAAAATTATATATCCTGATAAAAAATGCCATAATTATTAAAATAAGAGAATACTTTAAGAATTCTTTTTTATTAATTTTAAAATTAAAAATCTTATCTTTATAATTTATTAGCATGATTTCAAGAATTATAATAATGTAACAAATTACATTGTATATTACGCTAAATAGATTTGTTGACAGAGCTTCTTCAAACAGATATCTATAACCATATGCAGTTATAATAAATAAGCCAACAGTGAGTATTAGCTTGTCTAATTTTACTTTTTTATATATTTCTTTAGATCTGTCTACATTTAAACATAATAATATGAAGAACAACAAAATACTAAAATGCGAAATTATGCTTAATATGCTTGTCAACTGTTTGTAATCAATTATTCTGAAATTGTAAACCTTAAAAACTGTGAAAAAAAGCAAAATGTGAATAAGCGAAATAAACGATAAGGTTAAAAACATGTATTTATGCTTATGTACGGTTTTCATAAAATCCACCTTTTTATTAAAGATTTTTTAATTTTCCATATTGCGTATTATTAAAAACTCAATAGCATATATGGTTTTTTATTGTACAAAAATGTTATAATCAATTATACACTAAACATAATAAAATTGGAGGATTATATATGAAAAGTCTAATAATTCCATTAAAAAATGAAAACCTTACCACTTTAAAAATCAGATATGATTTTAAAAATGATATTGTAAGGCTATATGCTGCAAGAGAATGGAGTAAAGATACTGATTTTTCACGCTATAATAAAGATTTTTATATAGGTAGTATTTTAACTGATGAAGCGTGTTATTTAAATACCCAACAAGTGAGAGAATTATATGAAAAAAATGAACTCAGCGATTATTTAAATGAGATAATAAATCTTATGCGTGAAGGAAAGCACTTTGGACTTGATTGCCTCTTCAATGAAGAGCTTGGTATCCATTTTTTCTGTGGAATACATAATTCGAAGCGAGGAATAAATAATAAGAGCCATGCTATACATGCAGGAGCAACTCGTCGTCATGGATTTGAAGATGACGAATTGAGTGTTATAATAGATGCCTTAAACTTATCAAGAGCAATGAGTTTTAAAAATGTAGCTGCAGATATACCTTTTGGGGGATGCAAATCTTCCGTTCATATGGACCCTCTTGATATAAGCAATATGGCTGTAATGGGATTTTTATCCTATTGTGCTGATTCTACACGATGCTTGACAGGTCCTGATATGAATTTCCCAAAAGAGATGGTTTCTGTTTTAAACAATAACTTTACAATGCAATATTGCGGAGGTCCTGGTTCTCCACTTGGTGATACAGCTATTCCTACTGCATATGGTGCATATCTTGCTCTTAAACAAGCTGTTAAATTTAAAACTGGTTCAGAAAGTTTAGATGGAATGTCTATAGCAGTTCAAGGCCTTGGTTCAGTTGGTTATAATATGGCTAAATGCCTTCTTAGAGAAAATGTGAAACTTTTTGTTTCAGATATAGATAATGTGCGCATTGAAAAGCTTGTGGCAGAATTTTATGATAGAGAAATAGTAGCTATACCAAAGGATGAGATCTTATATGTAAATGCAGATATATTATGTCCTTGTGCAATGGGAGGTATAATTGATGAATACAATATACCTAAATTGAATTTTAAATATGTATTTGGTCCTGCTAATAATCAATTAAAAGCTACAAATCAAGAAGAGGAAGTTAGACTTGCAAAACTTTTAGAAGATAAGGGAATACTATTCCAGACTGAGTGGTGGCATAATTGTGCAGGTGTTTTAGCTGCAGCTCTTGAATATATACACGGAAAAGATATAACTTATCAAACTTTAGAAAAAGAAGTTGAAGATATATTGCCACGAAAAACATGGGAAAATCTAAATAAAGCAAAGGAAATGGGCGTCACACCTACAGAGTGCGCTTATAAAAGCTGTCAGGATCTCATATATAGTTAACTACTTAAAGGAGGTATTCTTATGGAGTATAGAAATTTTGATGACCTTCAAAGGAAGATATTAAAGGATGAAAATAAAACTATTGTCATCGCAGCAGCACATGATAAACATACATTAGAAGCGTTGTTTGATGCTATGGAAAAAATTCCTCTTGATTATATATTAGTTGGAGATGAAGAGAGGATATTTAAAATTGCAGAGAGTCTTGGAAAAGAAGTCTTGAAAGAAAGAGTCTTTAATTCAAAAAGCGATGAGGAATCAGCTTTTAAGGCTGTGGAATTGATAAGGGAAGGTATAGGAGATGTCCTCATGAAAGGAATGCTTCAGACGGCAACCCTTTTAAAGGCTGTAGCAAATAGAGAAACGGGTATAAGCAAGGGGGATATAATGTCTCATATTGCAGTTGTAGAGTCGCCTGCATATCACAAGCTTTTATTTATAACTGATGGAGGTATGTGCCCTCATCCTGATGTTGAACAAAAGGAAGGTATTGTTAAAAATGCCATAAGCTTTTTAAAAGGCTTAGGATATGAAAAGCCTTATATAGCTGCTCTTTGTGCAGTTGAAACTGTAAGCGATAAGATGCAGGAAACTTTAGATGCTAGGGATTTAGAAGAGAGGTCTAAAAAAGGTGATTTTGGGCCTTGTATATTAGAAGGTCCTTTATCAATTGATATAGCAATAAGTAAGGAATCTGCATCTATTAAAGGAATAGAGAGTGAAGTTTCAGGAAACGCAGATATATTGCTTTGCGACTGCATATCTACTGGAAATATTTTAACAAAAGGACTTATATATTTAGGTGGAGCACATATGGCAGGATGTGTGGTAGGAGCACAGGTTCCTATTGTATTAGTTTCAAGAGGTGCAAGTGCTGAAGAAAAGAGGCTTTCCATTATGCTATCTTTAGCAGTAAATTAATAGATAGGGGGATTTTTTAAATGAGACAATTAATGACAGGAGATGAAGCCTTTGCTCGTGGTGCCTATGAAGCAGGGGTATGTTTTGCATCTGCCTACCCAGGTACTCCAAGCACCGAAATTCTTGAGAATATTTCACTCTATAAAGAAATAGTTTCAGAATGGGCTCCTAATGAAAAAGTTGCATTAGAAGCAGCTTGTGGCGCTTCCATAGGAGGAGTTAGGAGCCTTGCTTCTATGAAGCATGTTGGGGTAAATGTGGCAGCTGATCCTTTGTTTACATTTTCATATACAGGAGTAAATGCAGGGATGGTTTTAATAAGTGCAGATGAACCTGGGCAGCACTCTTCTCAAAATGAACAAGATAATCGCTATTATGCTCTTTCTGCAAAGATACCTATGATTGAGCCTTCAAATAGTGAAGAATGTAAAACCATGATTGTAGAAGCGTTTGATTTAAGTGAAGAGTATGATACTCCAGTTTTTATAAGAACTACAACAAGAGTGTGCCATTCAAAGAGCATCGTAGAGTGTAACGATAGAAAAGAAGTAGTACCAAAGGAATATAAGAAGGATATTAAAAAATACCTAACTGTCCCAGCTTTAGCTAAAGGTATGCGTGTTAAGCTTGAGGATCGTATGAACAGACTTAAGGAGTATTCTAATAAAACTCATCTTAACTATATAGAAAAAGGCACATCAAATATAGGAGTTGTAGCTTCAGGCATGGCTTATCATTATGCAAAAGAAGTGTTTGGAGATGAAGCTACTTATTTAAAATTAGGTTTTACAAATCCTCTGCCAGATAAACTTTTAGATGAATTTTATAAATTGGTTGAGAAGGTTTATGTTATTGAAGAAAATGACCCTTATTTAGAGAACTGGATAAAATCCTGTGGATATCATTGTCATGGAAAGGATATATTTCCTTCCTATGATGAGATGACACCAGATGTAATAAGAAGATCTGTATATGGAAAAGAACTTTTAAAGATTGATTATAAAAAAGATCTAGTAGTGCCAAGACCCCCTACGCTTTGTGCAGGATGTCCTCATAGGGGATTATTTTATGAACTCTCAAAGAAGAAAAATACCATAATTGCAGGTGATATAGGCTGTTATACATTGGCTTTTGCAGAGCCATATAATGCAATGGATTTTACCATATGTATGGGAGCAGCTTTTAGCGCAGGCCATGGAGTGCAAAATGCTATGAAGATAGCAAATAAGGATACTAGGGTTGTTGGAGTTATGGGAGATTCAACATTCTTTCATACAGGCATCAATTCTTTAATAGAGGTTTTATATAACAATAGCCCAACTATCTGTATTATTTTAGACAATCGCATTACAGGTATGACAGGTCATCAAGAAAATCCAGGTACAGGCAAAAATGCAAAAGGAGATAATACTTTAGGGATAGATATTGAAAAGGTTGTAAAGGCTATTGGAGCAAAGAATGTATATGTTATAAATCCTAATGATTTAAAACAAGTTAGAGAAACATTAAATGAAGCATATAAAAAGGATGAGCCTTCTGTCATCATAACAAGATGGCCTTGTGTTTTAAAGAGATTAAGCTTAGATGAAAAAGAAGAGTTTGGAGATAAAATTTTCTTAAAAAAATACGAGGTAGATCCTGAAAAATGCGTCACTTGCAAAGCTTGTATAAAAAGTGGATGCCCTGCTATTTCCATAGATAAAGCCATAAATAAGAGTGTTATAGATTATACCCAATGCGTTGGCTGCAGTGTTTGCGCCCAAATTTGTCCTAAAAAAGCTATAGCTGAAGTAGGAGGGAAGTAAGATGACTAAAAATATATTATTAGTAGGAGTTGGAGGACAAGGTACCATACTTGCAAGCAAGCTTTTAACTCAAGGTCTTATGGAAGCAGGCTATGATGTTAAGATGAGTGAAATACATGGGATGAGCCAAAGGGGAGGATCTGTATCTTCTCAAGTTCGCTTTGGAGAAAAAGTTCAATCGCCAGTTATAGAAAAAGGCGGAGCTGATATTTTAGTTTCCTTTGAGAAGATGGAAGCTCTAAGGTGGCTTGAATATTTAAAACAAGATGGACTTGTTATTGTAAATGATTATGAGATAAAGCCAATGCCAGTCATATCTGGAAAAGTATCTTATTCTACAGAAATTTTAGATGAACTAAAAAGGTGTATACCTGTTAT
Organism: Clostridiaceae bacterium; assembly: GCA_031549525.1. GTDB lineage: Bacteria > Bacillota > Clostridia > Clostridiales > Clostridiaceae > WQUF01. The sequence goes on from JAVBPQ010000182.1 coordinate 10,264, forward strand.
TTTAATAAGAGCCTTTGATGAAGCTTCTATCCTTGGGAATCCACGTATTTTAAATATGATCCTCTTAGGTGCTACCATAGAGAAGATGAATTTAAAAGATATAGATTGGAATACAATAATTGAAAACAATGTAAAACCTGCTTTTGTAGAATTAAATAAGAAAGCACTAGCAAGGGGAAGAGAACTTGCATTAGCAGGTGAATAAATGGAGCATATTATTTTAGCTATAAATCCAGGTTCCACTACTACTAAGATCGGGTTATTTAAAGGTAATAAGTTGATCTTTAAAGAGAGTATTGAGCATGAAGGCATAGAGAAGTATGATAGCATAATGGATCAAAAGGATATGAGAAAAGAAATGGTGCTTCAGGTATTAAAGAAGCATGGTTATGAAGTTTCAGATCTTTCTTGTGCAGTAGGAAGGGGAGGGCTTTTACCCCCTATACACACTGGCGGATATGTTGTGAACGAAAAATTAAAGGATTTACTGCAAGGGGATATTATAGTTCCTCATGCCTCTAATTTAGGTGGAATTTTGGCATATGAAATTTCAAAGGAAGCAGGCGACATTTCTTCTTATATTTACGATGCAGTCTCTGCAGGAGAACTTCCTGAAATCGCTCAAATAACAGGCTTTCCTGAGGTAATAAGAAAGAGCTTTTGCCATGTTTTAAATTCAAGATCTGTAGCTATACGCTATGCTGAAAGTTTAAATAAATCGTATAATGAAATGAATTTAATTGTTGCTCACCTTGGAGGTGGAATTACGGTAAGCGTCCATAAGGATGGAGAAATCATAGATTCTCTTTCAGATGATAATGGACCATTTTCACCTGAAAGATCTGGAAGTGTCCCTCTTCTTGATGTGATTGAACTATGCTTTAGTGGAAAATATACTAAAAAAGAGATGATAAAAAAGGTTAGAGGAAAAGGTGGGCTTATCGCTCTCCTTGGTACTTCGAGTTGTCGTGAGATTGAAGAGAGAGCAAAGAATGGAGATGAAAGAGCAAAGGTAGTCCTTGAAGCCCAAGTTTTGCAAATTGCAAAAGGTATTGGTCAGCTTGCTCCAGTTTTACGAGGTAAATGTGATGCTATAATATTGACTGGGGGTATCGCAAACTCTTCATTTATAACTAGTGGAGTTAAGGAATATGTTGAATTTATAGCAAAGGTTGAAATCATTCCTGGAGAGTTTGAGCTTGAAGCTTTAGCTGAAGGGGCTCTTAGAATATTAGAAGGTAAAGAGATTGTTCATGAATTATAGTTAAAATAGTTAAATAAGATAAATTTACTTTAAATTGTGATATAACATATATAAAGTATATTATACTTTAAAAAAATTATGGGAGGTATAACTTATGTTAATAGTAGTAGCTAATGTATTTTTAAAGGAAGGAAAAGCTTCAGAGTTTATCGAAGCTTCTAAACACTGCATATCAGAGACAAGAAAAGAAGAAGGTAATATTTCTTACATACTATTGCAAGGCACTGAAAATGATTCAAATTTCACATTTTTAGAGGAATGGGAATCAAAGGATCATTTAGATGAGCATATGAAAACTGAACATTTTATATCACTTGTTGGTTCAATGAAAGATTTGCTTAGAGAACCCCTTGAAGTAAATATATATGATGCTAAAAAACATGAGGAATAACTTATATGAAGGTTGTAGCATTTAACGGAAGTCCTAATCCTAAAGGCAATACTTATGAAAGCCTTGAACTTGTGGCAGAGTCTCTTCGTAAAAAGGGTATTGAGGTAGAGATTGTAAGCGTAGGTAATAAAAATATACGTGGCTGTATGGCTTGTAGGAAATGCTTTCAAAATCAAAATGAGCAATGTGTCATTAAGGATGATTTAAATGAACTTATTCAAAAAGCTAAAGAGGCTGATGGCATTTTATTGGGCTCTCCTGTTCATTTTTCAGGTATAAGTGGTACTATGAAATCATTCTTAGATAGATTATTTTATGTAAGTCATGCAAATGGAAACTTACTTCGTCACAAAGTTGGGGCTTCTGTTGTTGCTGTAAGGCGTTCTGGAGGTATTGCAACTTTTGATGAATTAAATCATTACTTTCAATTTGCAGAAATGATAATGCCTACATCTAATTATTGGAATATAATTCATGGCGCAGCGCAAGGAGAAGTGAAGCAAGATCAAGAAGGTATGCAGGTTATGACAATCCTAGGTGAGAATATGGCATGGCTTATGAACCTTATTGAAAAAGGTAGAGGAGATGTTGAGGAGCCAGTAAAGCAAGATAAGATGTATATGAATTTTATAAGATAATATTGAGAGCCTTTCAAGATATTTTTAGATATTTTGAAAGGCTCATATTTTTTTAAAAAATTATGGCAGTTTAACAAAAAGCTAAACTGCCATAATTTCCAATATGGATAGATTGAATTAACAAATGTCTCTTCAAAATAATTTTTACTATAATTTACATTCCATTGGGTTTGGATATATTATATTAAAATTTTGAAGATGATAATTATTATTAACCTTTTTCCTATTTATATTCCAAATAAATGAATTTTTTTGATAATAATAATATTTTTAAGTTTGAGATTATTTTCATAAATTAGGGTAAAAATAAATTATTAAGTGTTTTATCAAATTAAAAAAAGATCTGTACTTAGAATTATGCTAAATATTAGGGCAAGCCGTATTTTTGTAAAGTGAGGTTTTAATGATCCTTGTCATAGTCATAAAAAAATGGCATAAGCTGCGCTATAGGTATAGTAGCGTATTTAAATAAATAATAAATCAAAGAATAGAAAGGAGAAGCTACTGATTTTAAGTAGCAATGTTAATGTGATAGATGAATTATATATTAATAATTACAATATTCTAGATTCTAACAATTTAGATATGAAATCTGATTTAAGATGCGCTTATGTAATAAAGTTAGATGGCAAAAACAAGCTTGTAGTAGGTGGGAATCTTAATTTAGAAAAGGAAGGCTCTCCCGTTTTATATATGATTCCCATTCCTACAGAAGATGATCTTGGAGATGAATCTTTTAGAAATGACTATAATGTAAGATATTCTTATTACGCTGGAGGCATGGCTCATGCTATATCTTCTGTTGAGATGGTTATAGCTTTATCTAAAGCTGGATTTATGGGATCCTATGGCTCAGGAGGGATGTCTTTAGATGATATTAATAATGACATAGATAGGATAAACAGAGAATTAAAAGATAAACCCTTTATAGTGAATTTT
>JAVBPQ010000165.1:0-6806 GCA_031549525.1 Clostridiaceae bacterium
TAGGTACGATTTTTTCCTCATAAGGCGGATGCCCAACTCTTACATTCGTTCCTGCCCAGTCTGCTTGTGTTTGAACTCTAGCATCGAAATAAAAATATTGAATGTTGCTTAAGGTTAAGGTTTTTGCACCAGAATCCACAGCAAACTCTGCTGTAACCTTTTGATTTACATTTCTTGACTCTGTTTCCAATTCCTTTGTGTAAGTAGTTGGTCTATACATTGCAAAATAATATTCTGTTTTACCATTCACTGTTAATGTTTTCCAGAAAATTTCAACTTCTGCTGGTAAATCTGCCACTGCATCTGCATTAATTAAGGTCCAACCAGCTTCATCTTTAAACCTTTTCCATTCATTTTCTGCTTTAAGAGCTGCTGTTGACACATTCACTGGAATGTCACCAGTAATAGCAGTTGAGGATTTTGTTGATTTTTGTTTACCTTGCTTGTCAAGCATGAACAATACTTCCTCAAATGAAATACGCACTAATACATCGCTACCTCCACTATTTAAAACAGCAACTTCTTTTGTCACTTTTTGTCCTGGTTTCCAATCGTCAGGTGGTGTAAATATTTCAAATAAGCTTACCGAGCCATCTGTTATTTGAGCAGTTGCAAAATGGTTTTTCTTTTCATCTGTAGACGTAAACCATGCAAATGATGCAGATAAAACTATGATAAAAGATAATATAACTGTTATAATAAAAATAACAGGTTTCTTTTTTAAGTTTTCCATTTATATTTCTCCTTTTATTAATTTATCCTATAAGGTTTTAAATAAAATTTAAATTAAAAAGCATTTAAAAATGCTATTTTAGATACTCTAAATTTCATATTATATTATTTTTTGTGAAAAATATTTAATATGCTCCCCACAAAAGGTATGGTAAAAATTTTTTTACCAACGAGCATATCAGATGAAATGGGTGGATCTGCTGAATTATTGGCATCTCCTTTTGTCACAAAAAAAATACCCGTGGCCTCATTGAGTTTATCCTTAATTTCAATAACTCTATGAGTTAAATAAACTTTAGAATCACGCCTAGGTATAAATGTAATTATATCTCCTACTTTAATATTTCCTGCATCTGTGTTTTTAACAATAATTATATCTCCTGCTGCAAAATTATCACCTTTTCCAGCTTTCATTGAATTAGTTAAAACATTATAAAATCTATATCCAAAGAAAGATTTTTGTGAATCATTATTTATTGCAAAAATTACTGAACTCCCTAAAATAGTTGTTAGGCTAAAATAAAATATAGTGTTAATAAAATTTTTCATAAAATTTGATTTGAACCTTCTTGTTCTTTTATGTTTTCTCTTATATTTTCTTTCCTTCACAAGAAATTTGCTCAACACCTTCCATAATAATTTTATATTACTGATTAAGAAAATTTTATTAATTGTTATTATTATAATTAAAATAATTAAAATAATTCTGATTATGCATAAGAAAATTTATGTTTATTTGTCATTTTTAGCAAGATAATACATTTTATGTATTTATACTCCAAATAAAAAGAGATATTTCAAAACTGATAAAAATCAGTAAGAAACATCTCTTAAATCATCTTTTATTATAAATGCTAATTATGAATAAAGCTTGCCGCTTGAAAAAATTCATCCAATTTTGTTTCATTAAATAGGGCCATAAATCTTTCTTGATAGTGCTTTGGAAATTTATTCAAAACTTCTTCATCTCTTAAAATTTCATATTGATAATTATAAGTTTTAGGCTTTATTCTTTCAAAGATTTTAAGCACCATCTCTGGTACATCAAAGCCTTCAACTTCCATTAGTTTTTTTGCCATATCCTTAAAGTACATCGGTATAGTTTTATTATATATGCAATCATCGATAAATTTTTTAAAAGCTGCAACCTGATCATCTTCATTAGTATCAAATAAATATGTAGCTAAAAAAAACTCTTTACCTCTTTCAAAATCTTGCTTTTTAGATGACTTTTTACCATTTAGCAATAATTTTACCCACCTTTTATCAACTTTTGATGAATCAAGTCCAGGTAAAATATAATTATACCCATAGTAATCGTAATGAATTCCTTCCAAAGAGTATATATTAAAAACGCTTAAAGGTATATATCCATTCATATAATGCTTAGAAAATTCATCATACATCTTCTCTTTTGAAAATCTTGAGGATGCCATTTTAAAAAAAACAGAAACTATGTTATTCGATATTTTGATTACCTTATCATTTTCACAAAGCCTTTCAACAAGCTTAAAACTCTTATCATCATTATTCTTCATGAGAATTTGTTCTATGGTTACTTTAATGTTTGAAACTAGGCTTGCATTATATTTAGAAAGCTTTTGAAATTCAACCCCAGATAAAACCTCTTCAAAAAAATCCAAGATATAATCCTCATCTTTATTAGCTAAAACCTGAAGCATAGTCTGAAAATCATCTAAAACTAAAGCTCTCTTTGTGCCTTTTATAGCTTCTTTTTCTTCACCCTTTAATGTAAAGCAATCATCATAAGCTTTTTTAACCTTATTAAATATTATTTCATTATATTCTTTGGTATTTATGCATTTTAAAGCTTCAATAGCAGATTTAAACTGCTTTGTTAAAAATATCTTAACTGCTTTCTCTGTGCCCTTTTCAGAATTTTGCCTGCATAGAGCTAAAAGCGCAGCTTCTCTTATCTCTTTTCTTCTATCTTCAGTTAAACTAAGGAGCAAATCCTCATTATCCTTATCATCACTCAATATCTTAATTGCTTCCACTAGTACATGTACGCTTCCTTCTTCTAAGGCACTCTTAATATAATGGTCTACACTCTCATCCTTAAAGTCATATAAGATCTTAAGCCTATATGCATCATAGGTTTTCCCTTTAACATCCATCTTTTCCTTTATATATGGAATCATAGCCTCTCCTACATGAGGGATTATCACATTGCATACAAAAGATGATATTTCAGAATATTTATCTTCAATGGCATCAGCTAAATATCTATGAGTCCTCACATCTTTAAAAAGCCCATCTAAAAATCCATTTTTAATAATTTCAAGCCTTCCTGATTCATTTTTAGTGAGGGCACATATAAGGGGATAGAGCCTTAAATATGATGCTAAGGTTTCTTTTTCCTCATTAGGATTTATTAAATTTAAACTTTCAAGTTCACACTCCTCTGCTAAATCTCCTTGAGTATATAAAATAGAATATAGCAAAACCCCAATCTCAAGGAGCTTTAAAGAAGAATCATCCTCTTTTTTTGTCAAAGCTTCTAAATCTTGCTTTAATTTTTTAAATACAGGAGATTTCTCTCCCAATCTTTCTAACACAGGAATTAACCTTATAATCCTAGGATCATTGCTCGAAAATCTGCTTCCTGCTATAAACAATCTATTTATCTCTTCTTTTAAATCATATAGAGGTTGTATCTTCATAAATTTCCTCCTAATAAAGTACTCTAAGTATTTTGCTATCTGTTAATATAGATAAAGGGCGTGCAATTAAAAGAGCTGAATCTATATTGTTTTCAAACATCACTGCCATTACTATGTCCTTATCACAAGAGAGCAAATTTTCTAAAACTCCATTTAAATCCTCTTTAAAAAGTGAAATATTGCCTAAAGTTAATTTATTTTTATGCTTATCTTCTGCAATATAATAAGGTTTATCCTTTGCTCTCTTTATATTGTCTATCTTAATTAGTGCAATGATATTTTTATCTTGAAGCGGGCTTTTTATCATATTTTTAATCTGCTTTGCAAGCTCATTAAAGTTATCACTTGCATAACTCTTTATCTTTTCAATATGCTCTTTTAATATAGGTGAGGTTTTAAAATTATCCCATCTAACCCTTGGATTTCCTGCTCCAGGATATATTATAAGTTCATCTACTTCTAAAAGAGAAAATATGCTATCCTCCTCTTTAATATAGCGAGTTGCTTTAAATGGTCTGTAATTTTTAGTTTTATATAATTTTCCTGTATTTAAACTTATTAAATATCCTTCGTCTATATATTCTTTTCGTGAAAAATCAGCATAACTATAAAAACAAAGCTGGATAAGCCTTGCATCATCCTCCTTCATATTATAAGATATCAATTCATCAAGCTTCCAGGCATACCCCATCTGCTCTTCAATAGAATTTGCAAGCTCTATTTTAGTCTCTGGATCTTCTTTTTTGTTATTTAAATACTCTCTAGATTTATTTATAAGAGCGTATGTATAAGTCAGTTGATCTATTATCCTTGTGTTGTTATCTTCATCAATATCTTTTAAGATAAAGATATCCATAAGGGCAGTTTGAATTCCAGAAATATAATAATTTCCAAGCTGCTTTATCTGATCTTCAAAATTTTTCCTCTCTCTCTTATCTATAGAAGCAATTCCCATGTTGACTATAGATTTTATTATCTTTTCAGCCATATCAATACCTTGAAGCTGCACATCTATTTTCTTTATTGCAGCAGTCTTTTGTGCCTTTGTCATGGGCTTCTTTTCTTTGCTTTCCTGCTTTTTTTGCTCCTTTTTCTCCTGTCTCTTTTCAATCCTCTCTCTCTTTGATGATATATCTTCTGGAATTTCTTCAACACTAAATGTAGCACCATTTATATAAGAATACATAAGACCTAAAGCATGTTTACAAGGAATTTGCCTGCTCGGACACGAGCACCTAAAGACGGGAGATTTTTCATCTATAAAGTCAACAGACACAAAATATGGATCTTTACCACTTCCTGCACATTCTCCAAACAAAAGAATATCATCAGATGTTTTGCTCAATTTAATAAATTTCTTTTTCTTTATTAAATCTTCACCATTTTTTATAGCTGCTGCATTTTGTGCCCACAAATCTATGTCATTTTTATTTAAATTCATGAAAGTCCTCCTATGTTTTTTATCAAATTATAATGCCAATTATATTGTTCATAATAATTATACAGCTATACTTAACAAAATAATATCTCAAAACTGTCCAATTTTGGCAAGTTTAAATAAAAAAACAGCAAAACTTTTTAGGTCTTACTGCTTTAATTTCGGTAATATATCTATATGATAATCTCAAAAATCTTTTTGTCAAAAACCTCAATCCACTTAGCAACTTGCTCTTTATTATGGTTAAAGTTAAAAACCAGCAAATAGCCATCTTTTAAGCCTTGTATCTTCAAATATTCAGCCAACTGTTCTTTACCCTTCTCATGATATTTCTTACCATTCCAAATCTTTAACTCAATTATGTATTTTCTATTTCCAAAGATAATAACCACATCAAGGCGTTTATTTTCTCTTGTTTCAGGTTCTACAAAGTAAAATCCTCTGCCATTTAAAATCGGTTTTAAGTAAGATAGAAAGATAAGCCTTGCCTGTGATTCATAAAACTTTTCGTCAACTTTGCGATATTCTTCAAACATGAAATTCTGAAACTTTAGCAAAACCATCTCAATATCTAACTGACCATTCACGACAAATTGGCTTTGTTCTATGCTTGAAACAGGAATTTGAATTTTGCGTATATGTTCTTGCTCCATCATATAATTATAAATTAGATCTTCAAATATCATATTATTAATTGCCAATTTACCATTATCATTTCTAAAAATACCATATATAATCCCTTTTTCATATGCAAAGGGATTATAATTTATGCTTTTACCAAGCACAAGTAACTCATTAACAACAGACTTTATATTTGCATCATTTTCAATATTTTTAATGACATCTTCAAATAAAGTATTCTTTTCATTAAGCAATAGTTTTACAGCTCTATAGATTCCATTATCCGACCAATCAGCTTCCAACTTTTCATCAATAATTTTACATATGTCACTGACCAAATAAGGATATCCATTTGTGAATTCATAAATTCTTTCAGATATTTTAGTTATATCAAAATTTTTTTTCGTATCTTGCTTATAATCTATAAGCATGGTAGAAATTTCATCTGCATTAAAAGTCATGTCAATTTCAAATTTAGCTGAAATATTCCATGGACTATTAAATCTTGATTCATTTTCGTCGCGTATGGCTAGTTTTAATGTACGTATATCATGAACTCCAGCCAGAATAACGCTTTTAAATGTTATATCATCTCCAGCACTAGCAGATAAATATTTATTTCTAAGTAAACCTAAAAATTGCAAAAAAACATGATTGTTGCTACTCTTGTCTACTTCATCAATCAATAGAACAACTTGTCGACCTGTTTCTATAATAAAGTCTGTAATAGCATTGGAAAGCTCTCTAAAATTCTTTGAATAGTTATATGTTAATAAAAGCTTAGCCAATTCTCTATCTGTGAATTTAAAAGAATCAGCCCAAATACTAAAAATATTGCCACAAAATTCTGATTCTGTTTGAAATAAATCATCACCAATACCTTCAAAGCTAGTCTTAATCACCAGATATTTTTCAGAAATAACATGGCTTAATATGTTAAGAGTAGTAGTTTTACCAAATTGTCTTGGTCTGTTTATAGTAAAATAATCCCCTCGTTCCACCATATTCACAATCTTATCAATTTTATTTGATATATCTACCATGTAATGTTTATCCTTTATACATAAACCTGTAACATTAAAATATTTTCTCATATCAATGCCTCATTTTATTATTAATTTTATTATATCATAGGCAAACACGGGCAATCAAATCTAACTATTCATTATAAAAAGGACTTTTAAAATTTGATTATAAGTGTTAATTGTAAGCGTCTATTCAGGCACACAGGCACTAGCCTAGTATAAAATGTTTTCATTACTACTTAAAGCATTATATTTTTATTTTATGTAGTATTTAAATAAATATCATATAGTTTTAAATAAATTCTG
>JAVBPQ010000164.1:0-25203 GCA_031549525.1 Clostridiaceae bacterium
CCCACACTTTGAATGGAGGCGATTAATTTTACAAGCTCATCTTTTTGAGAAAGGGGACACGGATACCAGTTTTGAGGAGCATACTCAAGGCTAGAAATATCAATATATTGAAGATTTTCATGTATATTAACACCGTAAGAAAAATTATCAGATCTCATAGCTTCAGTCTTCTTTAAGGATTCAATAACCTTTTTTCTCTCTTCTTCAGTTATATCACCCTTATCATCAACCCCTAAATCGATTATCTTTGCTCTTAAAGGATCATTTTTTGCTCTTTGTTTAGGAGAAAAATCTTCTCCAATGATCACTTCTACATTAAATCCCATCATGAAAATTACTCCTTCTATTAAGCTTAATCTTATATATATATGAAAGTAAATGTTAAAAAATGCTCTTTTATAAAAAAAGAAGGTCTTAAAAATTTTTAAAATACCTTCTTTTTAATATTGTTATATAATAGATTTTCAAACCTTTATTCCATCAATCTTACTTAATTCTTGCAACTCTCTCAATTTATTTCTTAATTCTTTACATTCATCTTCAAGCTTAGACTTCTCTATATGAACCTTTTTTAATTCTTCTGATGTCTTTAACATTTCATCCATAGAATTAAGTGCAGTAAGTACATACAACTCATTAACGCTTAGTTTACTATTTTTTCCATGTAATTTGTTATAAAGCGCTTCAACCAGTTTTGCAACCTTAAGAATATACTCAGAATCTTCTGGACCTTTGATTTTGAGATGTATACCATTAATTGTAACACTTACAACGTTCATAGAAAGCACCCTTTCAGATTTATAAGGTTATTTTAACATAAACTTACTATAATGTGAAATAAATTTTTCACCTTAATTCAGCATTAAATTTGTTTTCAACAGATTTTACCACTTTATTATGCACAATATTTATTTCTTCATCTGTTAATGTCTTTTTACTACTTCTATAACTTATGCTAAATGTGACACTTTTCTTTCCATTAGGTATTTGGGAACCTCTATATACATCTATTAATGTCACATTTTCTATTAAATCTGAAATCATATATATCAATTCCTTAGCTTTTACAGACAGCACCTCTTCAGCTATCATAAAAGAAATATCTCTTTGAGTTGCAGGATATTTTGGAAGAGTTATATATTTAAATCCTTCAGGTATATTTTTAAGCAAAATATCTAAATTTATCTCTGCTACAAAACAAGGGGTATCTATATCATAATTTTTTAAAACATCAGGATGTATTTCACCAAATACTCCTGCATTTTTTCCTTTTATAATAAGCGCTGCAGTCTTGCCTGGGTGAAAGGACGGATTTATTTCTCTATCATAGGTTTCTTTCCTTATTTTAAAGGTTTCAATTATGGTTTCAATTATTCCTTTTAAATTATAAAAATCTCCATTACCATACATACCAATTGTCAGTGTATTCACTTCATTTGGCAATTTTTCACCTTGTTTTAAATATCTCTTCCCTATTTCAAACAGCCTTGCGCTTTTATTGTTCCTCGCATAATTTCTTGAAAGTCCCTCTAGTATTGAACATAGGCTTGTAGTTCTCATTATGCTGTAATCTTCTCCAAGAGGATTTTTTATGACTATAGCATCTCTTAAACTAGAATTCTTTGGTATATTTAGTTTATCAAAACATTTAGGAGATACAAAAGGATAGTTTATAGCTTGATTAAGACCACAACCTATAAGAGTATCTTCCAGCTTTCTCATAAATTTTTGTTTAAAGTTTTCACCAGAGGTGGTTATTATTACTTTATCGTATGTTTTTGGAATATTGTTATAGCCATACATTCTAGCAACTTCTTCTGCAATATCTTCTTTTAATGCTATATCTCTTCTAAAGGTTGGAACATCTATTAAAAGGTTATCCTCTGAGATTTCTGTCTTTAATTCAAGTTTATCAAGATATCCTTTCATCTTTTCACAGGGGATATCTATACCTAAAAATCTATTTATATAGTCCCTTGATACCTTAAGCTTTGATGGGTGAATTACTTTCTCATATACATCAATAACTCCTTCCATCACATCTCCTATTTCATATTTTAAAATTAAATGTGCAATTCTATTTTTTACAACCTCACACATATTTTCATCTAGACCCTTTTCAAATCTAGTAGATGCTTCAGTTCTAAGAGCTAGTGCATCAGAGCTTCTTCTTATATTATAGCTGTCAAAGTTTGCAATTTCAATCACTACTTCCTTTGTATCTTCTTTTATTTCAGAATTTAAGCCACCCATGATACCTGCAAGCCCTATTGTATTTTCTCCATCCTTTATCCTTAAGCAATTCTTTGGAAGCTTTCTTTCAATACCATCTAAAGTAGTAAATATTTCACCTTCAAAACCTGTATCTACAGCTATTATACCTGACTTTATTTCTCTCCTATCAAATGCATGGATAGGGATTCCATATTCTAACATCACAAAATTTGTAATATCAACAAGATTATTTATAGCCCTGATACCAGCTTCATTTAACCTTGTCTTTATAAATTCATCGCTTTCTTTGATATTTATATTTTTAACACCAAGAGCTATATATCTTCTGCATAAATCGTTTCTAATTTCGATCTTTAAAGTGTCTGAAAGATTTTCCTTAGAATTTGGTGTATAATCTGTATCAGGATATCTTAGGTTAGAATCTATATTAGCTGAAGTTTCCCTTGCTATACCTATTATGCTTAAACAATCTGGTCTATTTGAGGTTATTTCAAAATCTATTACCTCTGAATTTAATCTTAAATAATCTTTGATATCACATCCAATGGGAGCATCATTAGGAAGTATCATAAGACCATGGGTCCCATCTTCTAAAAGTCCTAGTTCTTCACATGAGCAGAACATTCCATTTGATAAAACTCCTCTTAACTTTCCTCTTTTAATCTCCTTTCCTCCATGAAGCTTTGCTCCATGAAGAGCAAGAGGTATTTTATCATTTTCTTTCATATTGGTAGCAGCTGTTACAATCTGCAGCGTCTCATTTCCAACATTAGCTTGACAAACAAATAATTTATCTGCAGCTTCATGTTTTTCTACCTTTACAACTTGGCTTACTACCACATTTAAAATTTCATCTCCATTTGTTATTATCTCTTCAACCTTTGAGCCTGTTAAAGTCAAAATATCACAAAGCTCCTTAGTGTTTATATTTATATCTACATAGTCTCTTAGCCAATTAACTGGTACTTTCATACATATCACTCCTTAAAACTGATCTAAAAATCTCATATCGCTTTCAAATAGATGCTTCACATGATCTATTCCATACTTCATCATTACCATCCTATCTATTCCCATACCAAATGCAAAGCCTGAATAAATATCAGGATCTATACCACAATTCTCTAAAACCTTTGGATGAACCATACCGCATCCTAAAAGCTCAATCCATCCGCTGCTTTTGCAGACACTACAACCTTTTCCATTACACACAAAGCAGCTTATATCCATCTCCGCAGAAGGCTCTGTAAACGGAAAATGATGAGGCCTGAATTTAGTCTTTACATTCTCTCCAAACATCCTCTTTGCCATTAATTCTAGTGTTCCTTTTAAATCAGAAAAAGTAACACCTTTATCTATAACAAGACCCTCTATCTGGTGAAAAGCTGGAGAATGGGTAGCATCTAAGTCATCTGTTCTAAATGTCTTTCCTGGTGCTATTATCTTTATTGGAGGTTTTGTCATTTCCATAGTTCTAACTTGAACTGGCGAAGTGTGAGTTCTTAAAACCACATCATCTTCTATATAAAATGTGTCACTTTGACCTCTTGCAGGATGAGTTATTGGAATATTTAAGGCTTCAAAGTTATAATAATCAAGCTCAATTTCAGGACCTTCTTCAATTTTATAGCCAAGGCTTAAAAATATATCCTTAGCATCATTTAAAGCAGAAGACAGCGGATGTCTATGACCTGTAAAATTTCTAACTCCAGGAAGAGATATATCTATTATTTCATTTTTTAGTTTATCTTCCTTTTCCCTCTCCTTTATAGCCGTTATCTTCTCGTCTATCATGTCTTCAAGCTCTCTCTTAACATCATTGACTAATTTGCCTATCTCAGGCCTTTTATCTTTTGGAATATTTCCTAAGCATTTTAAGATGCTTGTAATATCTCCTGACTTTCCTAAACATTTAACCCTGATTTCATTTATAAATTCTAAATCTTTACCCTCTAATGTTTCATCTAAATCTTCTAATTTTAAGATGGGGTTAAGTTCAGATATGCTGCAGCATTTTTCAAAATTTTCCATTATTATTTCTCTTAGTTTGCTCATTGCTTTCCTCCTTTAAATAAATAAAAAAACCCATCCCAAAAATGGGACGAGCTTAACCGTGGTTCCACCCAAATTGGCATAAAAAATTTATGCCCACTCTTTTATAACGGAATTACCGCTTAAGACTACTTTTATTTTCACCTTAAGGACTCAAGGAGCGAACTTCTTCTATTTAATCCATAGAAAAGCTTTCAGCAAATTACTCTTCCTCTCTTTATGGATACCCATAGCTTACTCTCTCCATCATTGTCTAATTATTCTTTTTCTCATAGCTTCATATATGATTATACCAGAGGCAACTGAAACATTTAACGACTCTGCTCCGCCAGGCATTGGAATCCTAAAATCTTCATTTACAAAGCTAAGAGCTTTATCAGTTATACCTTTTCCCTCATTACCAAATATTATAACAACTTTTCCGGTAAAATCAATATCATAAAAATCTTTTTTTGAATTTAAGGAACCTGCAATTACTCTATAACCACTATCCTTAAGAGTGCTTAAATAATAAAATCCCTCATCTATAAAATATGGCACATGAAAAATTGAGCCCATGGAAGCTCTTATCACTTTATCATTTAAAATATCAACACACCCTTTTGAGGCTATAACTCCAGTTATTCCTGCTGCATGTGATGTCCTTATTATTGTGCCCATATTTCCTGGATCTTGTATTGAATCAAGATAGACATAAACCTCAGTTGTTATGTCAAATTTAAAATTTTTCGAAAAAATCACTGCTATTATCCCTTGAGGAGTTTCAGTCTGACACATAGATTTAAATATAGAATCTTTTATAATATATACATTCCCTCTATAAGACTCTTTTATATAGCTCCTTTTCCATTCTTCTTCAGCACTCTCTGATATTATTATCATGTGTATAGAAAAAATAGATTTAACCGCTTCTTTAACGAGTTTCCATCCTTCTATTAGAAATTTCTTTTCTTCAATCCTATATTTTTTTAAATGTAATTTTTTAATATCTTTTATCAATTTATTCTCTGTATCTATTTTAACTATCATTTCTCTTCTCTACTTTAGATATTTTCTAATCTGATCCATATCTTTATTTTTACATATACAAACTACTATATCACCATTTTTTAAAACATCATCATTTGTAGGTGAAACGATGATATCCTTATCTCTCTTTATAGCAACTACGCTTATGCGAAATTTTTCTCTAAAATTCATCTGGTAAATGCTCTTATTTGCCCAATCATCAGGAATTAAAAGTTCATTTACCTGATATTCGTCAGATAACTGTATATAGTCTAAAACATTTGATGAAACTATGCTATGAGCAATTCTTATACCTAGATCATTCTCAGGTTGTATAACTTTAGTTGCCCCAATCTTTTGTAAAATCTTCGTATGAGTGCTGTTGGATGATTTAGAAATTATATATTGAACACCAAGTTCTTTTAATGCAAGAGTTACCATTATAGATGCTTGAATATCTGAACCTATAGATACAATAGCTACATCAAAATTTGTTATTCCAAGCTGTGTTAATGCCACCTCATCAGTTGCATCAAGACAGACAGAGTGAGTTACATAATCTGCAATATCTTCTACTTTATGAACATCTATATCCACCGCAACAACTTCACAATTTAACTTATACAAAGTCTTTGCAACAGAAGCCCCAAACCTTCCAAGCCCGATTACGATATATTGCTTATTTGCCATATTTTTTCACCTCTAGCCAATTAATATTTTTTCTTCAGGATATTTAAAATGATCAGCTTTTTTAGCTTTGCCTAATGCTAATGCAACAGTAAGCGGACCAACCCTTCCTAAATACATAGTAAAAGCAATGAGCATTTTACTTATAGAATAAAGCTTTGGCGAATAATCTAATGATAATCCAACAGTTCCAAAGGCAGAAGTTACTTCATATAAATATATTTCAAGATTTCCCTTATTACCTTCTATTATACTCAATAACATAGTCATTGTTATTACTATTATAACCCCAACAATCAAAATTATAAAAGCTTTTTTGACCAAATCTTTTCCTACAGTCTTTTTAAATAGCGTGGTATCTTCATGACCCCTTATAGAACTATATATAGCTGCAAGTACAAGAGAGAAAGTCACTGTTTTAATTCCTCCTGCAGTTGAACCTGGAGAGCCTCCTATAAACATATATATAATTGTAAGAAACCGGCTTGCACCAATCATAGATGTTGCATTTAAAGAAGAAAATCCTGCAGTTCTTGGTGTAACTGATGCAAAAAAAGAATTTAGAAGTTTATGACCTATTCCCATAGTCCCCATAGTTTCTGGATTATTATACTCAAAAATAAAAAACAATATCATTCCTCCAAAGATTAAAACTATTGTGGTTGTAAGCGCTAGCTTAGTATGGAGTGATATTTTTCTTTTTGATTTATTATATGCATATAGCTCAAGTACAACTCCAAATCCCATACCGCCTATTATGATAAGCATAGCAATACAAATTATAACTATGGGATTAGTGTTAAAACTTATCATATTTTTAAATGGACCATATTCTTTACCAAAAATATCAAAACCTGCATTGCAAAATGCAGATACTGAATGAAAAATACTATAATAAATGCCTTTTAAAAAACCTATTTTAGGTA
Source organism: Clostridiaceae bacterium (assembly GCA_031549525.1). GTDB lineage: Bacteria > Bacillota > Clostridia > Clostridiales > Clostridiaceae > WQUF01. The sequence goes on from JAVBPQ010000164.1 coordinate 6,909, forward strand.
TAAATTGCGTTGCTAAAATAACAGCAGCAAGCCCCTCAACTCCAAAAGTAAATATCAATATGCTCTTTGTCATCTTGACGAGACCTTGAATATTTAAAGAATTAAAAGCTTCCTGAATTATAAGTCTCTCAGAAATAGTGACCCTACGCCCTACCATTAAAGCAATTAATGTAGAAAAAGTCATAAATCCTAACCCGCCGATTTGGATTAAAAGCATAATTACAGTTCTTCCAAAATAATTCCAGTGAATCCCTGAATCTAAAGTAACAAGACCAGTTACACATAGAGCAGAAGTTGCAGTAAAGATACAATCAATAAACGATGTATGTTTACCACTATTCGTGGAAATAGGTAAGGTGAGAAGTATAGCTCCAATCAGTATTATAATAGCAAATCCAATAGATAAAACCTGCACTGGAGTTAGCTTAAATTTATTTATAAAACTTTCTTTCATTAATGTACCCCTAACTTATTTAGTAATAAGTTAATATTATACTTTTATATAGTCTAAAAATCAAAAAGCTGAAAAGACAAATAACATCTTAAACAGCCCTTTAATCGATTAAGCAAGTTCTTTTTTTGCAATATCTACAAGTTTAGTAAATGCATTAGGGTCATGAACAGCAATCTCTGAAAGCATCTTTCTATTCATTTCGATACCTGCAAGTTTCATTCCATTCATAAATTTAGAGTATGAAAGCCCATTTATCCTTGTTGCTGCATTTATTCTTGCAATCCATAACCTTCTAAAATCTCTCTTTTTTAACTTTCTTCCTACATAAGCATGCCTTAAAGCTCTTATTACAGTTTCATTTGCACTTTTAAATAACTTAGATCTACCACCGTAATAACCTTTAGCCATCTTTAATACTTTTCTATGATTTTTACGAGCATGAACAGCTCTTTTTACTCTTGCCATTTGAATTTCCTCCTCCTAATAAGAACTAAGTATATGGTAACAGCTTTTTAAATGTCTTAAGATGTGTTTCAGGAACCAGCCCGCCCTTCTTAAGTCTTCTCTTATTTTTAGATGATTTTTTGATTAAAAAGTGGCTCTTATAAGCTTTAGCTCTTTTAAATTGTCCTGTTCCAGTCCTTTTAAATCTCTTAGCTGCACCTCTGTGTGTCTTCATTTTAGGCATAAAAATCTTCCTCCAAAACTTAATTTATTTTTTTAGGAGCTAAAAACATAGTCATGCTTTTCCCTTCAAGTTTTATGTCTCTTTCAACTATGCAATATTCTTCAACTTTTGAAAGAAATAACCTTAATATTTTTTCTCCTATATATGAGTGTTCCATTTCTCTTCCTCTAAAGCGAACTGATACCTTAACTTTATCATCGTCTTTTAGAAATTTTTTAGCATTATTTGCCTTTATGTTTATATCATGCTCTTCAATCGTAAGACTGAGTCTTATTTCCTTTACATTTATAACCTTTTGCTTCTTCTTAGATTCTTTATCTTTCTTGGACTGTTCATAATAAAATTTATTATAATCCATAATCCTACATACAGGTGGAGTAGCATTTGGTGAAATCATAACTAGATCAAGTTCCTTCTCTGATGCTTTTTTAAGAGCATCCCTACCTGAACAAATACCTACCATAGTTCCGTCAGAGTCAATCAATCTTACCTCTTTTTCTCGAATTTCTTCATTAACAAGAAAATCTTTGCTAATATTAAGACACCTCCATTAAATTTTTAAATAATAAAAGGGACGGTAAAAACCGTCCCTTAATTTAACCATATATAAATACAAAGCATAAGGTTCATATCATACAAGGTTTATACCATGAAGCTTTAAACCGCATGGTGAGAAACGGTGTTTCTTCTTCCTCAATGCATAAGATTATACACTTATGTTTATAATGTGTCAAGTGATTTTTCATCTATTTCCTTTAGGATATTATTTAAAAACTCATCTACACCCAGAGCTCCAATATCTCCTGATTTTCTTGTCCTAACTGATAAAGAGCCTTGTTCCTTTTCCTTATCCCCTACTATTAACATATATGGAATCTTTTGAAGCCTAGCTTCTCTTATCTTATAACCCATCTTCTCATTTCTTAAATCTACCTCACACCTTATGCCGCTCTCTTTTAATCTCTTTGCAATCTCTTTAGCATAATCTGCTTGATTATCTGTAATATTTATAATTCGAACTTGGACTGGTGCAAGCCAAGTTGGAAATGCCCCTGCAAAATGCTCAATCAATATTCCTATAAATCTTTCAATAGAGCCTAGTACAGTTCTATGTATCATTATAGGTCTTAACTTATTTCCCTCAGGTCCTATATAAGTTAAATCAAATTTTTCTGGGAATTGATAATCTAATTGAATTGTACCACATTGCCAAGTTCTTCCTATACAATCCGATAGATGAAAATCAATTTTAGGTCCATAAAATGCTCCATCACCTTCGTTTATCTTATAAGGAAGTCCTGACTCATCTAAAGCTTCTTTAAGAGAATTAGTTGCAAATTCCCAATCTTCATCAGATCCCATGGAATTTTCTGGTCTTGTGGATAATTCTACATTGAACTTAAAGCCAAATAGCTTATAGAAATATTCATCTAATCTTATTACCCCTAATATCTCATCCTTTACTTGATCTTGTGTCATAAATATGTGAGCATCATCTTGAGTAAAGCATCTTACCCTCATAAGTCCATGAAGAGCACCGCTTTTTTCATGCCTATGAACTAAGCCAAGCTCTCCCATTCTAAGGGGAAAATCCCTATAAGAATGCAGATCTTCACTATATATGAGTATACCGCCAGGGCAATTCATTGGTTTAATGCAATAGCCTTGATCATCTATTTCAGAAAAATACATATTGTCTTTATAATGATCCCAATGCCCTGATCTATGCCACAATTCTTCATTTAACATTATAGGTGTCTTTATTTCACTATAGCCGCATTCTTCATGCTTTTTCTTCCAAAAATTCTCAAGAATATTTCTTAAAACCATTCCCTTTGGAAGGAAAAAAGGAAAACCAGGACCTTCTTCTCTCATTACAAATAAGCCTAATTCTCTTCCTAGCTTTCTGTGATCTCTCTTCTTTGCTTCTTCTAGCATCTTAATATAATTATCTAAATCTTCCTTTTTATAAAATGCAGTTCCATAAATTCTTTGGAGCATCTTATTTTTCTCATTTCCTCGCCAATATGCTCCTGCAAGACTCATAAGCTTAAATGATTTAACGCCTCCAGTGGATTTTAAATGAGGTCCTGCGCAAAGATCAACAAACTCACCTTGCTTATAAAATGATATCTTTTCTTCATCTGGTAAATCCCTTATAAGCTCTACTTTATATGGTTCGCTTTGATCTTCTTCAAACTTAATAGCATCTTCCCTTTCAAGCTCAAATCTTTCAATTGGAAGGTTTTCCTTTATTATCTTATTCATCTCTTCTTCAATATTTAATAGATCCTCAGGAACTAAAGAAGTATCTAGATCTATATCATAATAAAATCCTTCTTCAATAGATGGGCCAATTGCAAGTTTCGCATCTTTAAAAATTCTCTTAATAGCCTGAGCCATGACATGAGATGCTGTATGTCTTAAAACATGGAGCCCTTCTTTATCATCACTTGTTACAATCTCTACCTTGCAATCTTTTTCTAAAATAAATCTTAAATCAACCATTTTACCATCTACAAGTGCCCCTACTGCTTTCTTTTGCAAACTTGTGCTAAGTTTTCCGCTAAGATCAAAAATAGAGATATTTTCTTCTACATCTAAATGGTTTCCATCTTTTAAATAAATTTTCATAATCTAACCTCCTTTTAAATATAAAAAAACTCATCCCAAACAATGGGACGAGTTATCGTGATTCCACCCAAATTATTAATAGAATAGACCTATTCTATTAATCACTCATAATTTTTTAACGCAAAATCGATGCGGAGTAACTTACTAAAATTCAGTTATCAACTCAGAGGTGGTTTTCTTTAGCACTTAATTTAAGGATATCTCAGCTTCTATCCTCTCTCTGTAAATTGTAATCTAAATACTCTTCCTCTTCATAGTCTTTATTTTTAATTAAATTATTATATCATCAGTTTAAACTTTTGTCAATTAGATATTCTTTATTTTTATTAAAATTTTTTAAAGGTTTAAAGTAGTCCTGTTCGTTAAAAAATGCTCTATCTTCAAATACTTTTTTTATGGTGTCTAGTATTTCAGTATTGAGCGCATTATCTGTTCCATAAATAAACACATATTTTGGACATTGAGTTATTAAACCAGATATTATTAAATCCTCTGTCTTTATTATTTCAGTATACTCTAATGTATTTAAACTGCTTGAGAAGAGGTCTAAAATATCTTCTCCGTATTTATTCTTTATGAGATATTCACCATTTTTTTCTATTAAAATATGGACTTCATCTATCTTATTTTCTTGCATTTCAACAAAATATTTTAAAAGCTTTATAAATTCATTATATTCTTTTTCGATCATAAACCTTTCAACTAGTTTGTTTATTGCTACTTCTATTTCGTTATCTATCTCTTTACTTCTAAATTTAATAAAACCTTCTATGTTCAATTCATCAAATTCACTAAAGTAGTTTATAATGATGTTTATCACATAGTTCTTTATATTTATAAAAAATATGCTATCATCATCAATTTCATAATCTTCATTTAAGAGAACCTCTTTAAACATTTCTTCTATCTCAACGTAATCATTACAATTCAAATATACATAGTTATTTTTCAAATATTTTCTAAGCTTATAAGTCATAAAGTTATTTATTATTACCTTGTAAATTATAACAGAAAGGTAAAGCTTAAATTTATTCTTTGGATCTTTTGCATCGCCTATATAGGAAAATTTTACTTCCTTCAAATTTTCATTATCTCCATTTTCTGTACTGACAAAAAACTTATTTTTAGTGTATAAATATTCTATCAAATTATCTATCTGATCTTTTATAAAATCTTCTTCTTCACTGTAGTTTAACGTATATAAGTACATTTAAACACCTCTAATCCAATTTTGTTTTTAAATATTTTCATACCTAGTATGTGTTTTAATGTTTTCTATATACATTTTTTATTTAAATAAAAAAGCATCCAAAATAAATTAAATTTCACCATTGTTTAAAAAATTGTTGAGCTCATCTACTCCTTGCTTAAAAAATTCATTTGCTTTTTCCAAAAATTCTTTTTTATTCGAAGTTATACCTTCTATTGTATTTTTTGCTCCTTCTGTTAATTTTTTGACACCTTCATCTACCTTATCTTTAATACGCTTATCTTCCTCTGAAACTTTTGTATTATAAAGCTCTTCAGCCTTTTTATTAAATTCATTTAAGCTTGAAATGATCTTCTCTTTATTTTCTTCATAATTTATATCATCTTTTATTAAAACCTTTATCTCTTCTAATTTATCATAAAGTTCATTAAGTTTGTCATTATAGTTATTCCAATCAACTGCACTATTTACTGGTAAAGATGTAGTATTTTCTGTTGTATTTTTAGTTGAATTAGTATTTTGACCACAAGATACTAAAAATACAAGAGTCACAATCATAAAGATCATCTTTATTTTATTTATCACCTAATTAACTTCCCCCTGTCCTCACATTTGTTTTTTTATAAAGTTAAGCAATAGATGCATTCTTTTTTTCGTGTTCTAGAAGAAACTGCTTAATATGGATTCCCCCTGCATATCCTGTAAGCTTTCCATCCTTTCCTATAACTCTATGGCATGGTATTATGATAGGTATAGGGTTTTTACCGTTTGCTCCTCCTACTGCCCTCACCTTGTTCTTGTCTCCAAGCTTAATAGCTTCCTCTTCATAACAAATTGTCTTTCCATATTCAATAGACACTAGAACATTCCAACATTGCTTCTGAAACGCTGTACCTTCAGGAGATATTTTAACTTTAAATTCCTTAAGATTTCCATTAAAATATTCATTTAACTCCTCATATGTTTTATTTAATATTTCGTTATTATCTCCTAACTCTGCTTTTTCTAAAATAACATCTTTTTCATCTTGAAATAATATTCTCTTTAGGAAATTTTCGTCACAAATTAAAGTTATTTCTCCTATTGGGGTTTCCATTTTTTTATAAAAAAACAACAACATCACATCCTAATTTTATTTTAATGTACAACTTTATATTAATTATATATTCACCACACTGCAATATTAAATAATCAAAAATTCATTAAAAAAGCATTAAAAAATCTAAGCTCTTATTTTCATAAAAAAAAAGCCATTGCAAGTCTAGAATTAGCTTGCAATAAGCTCATCTTATTACTAAATTTTAGCGTTTAATTTTCTTTTTGTTTTAGTGCAGTAAAATCATAATGTTTATTTTTACCATAATAATGTGTATGAAGGAGATCATGCGCTTTATGACTAAGTGGTTTTTCTAAGTATACCTCATAAAGATGAAGGATATCTGGATTCTTATGAGATTTTCTTATTATCATATTTTTATCTATAGTATATATAGCATCGATTCTTTTTGCTTTCACATCCATAGTGGACTTAATGGGTTGACCACCACCGCCAATGCATCCTCCAGGACATGCCATGATTTCAATAAAATGATATGGACATGTTCCTTCCTTTATTTGTTTTAAAATGGTATCAGCATTTTTAAGCCCATGTGCCACAGCTACTTTTAATTCCAATCCATCGATGTTAAGAGTAGCTTCTTTTATACCCTCAAGACCTCTTACTGATGTTAAATTTATATTTCCTAAAGGTTTATTTGTAATAGTCTCATATGCTGTTCTAACAGCAGCTTCCATAACCCCTCCAGTTGCTCCAAAGATAGCACCTGCACCACTTCCTATACCAAATGGCTCATCAAACACATCTTCTTCTAAATCTACAAATTCTATTCCAGCAGATTCAATCATTCTAGCAAGCTCTCTTGTGGTTATCACATAATCAACTTCTCTTGCCCCATTAGTAACCATTTCTGGACGCTTAGCTTCAAATTTTTTAGCAGTACAAGGCATGATAGATACGGTGATTATATCTTTAGGATCTTTGTTAATCAATTCTGCATAATAGGATTTAGATAGAGCACCAAACATCTGCTGAGGAGATTTACAAGATGATAAATGTGGCAGTAAATCTTCATATTTTCCTTCTATATAATTTATCCAGCCAGGAGAGCATGATGTTATCATTGGAAATACTCCGCCATTTTTTACTCTATCAATAAGCTCATGACCTTCTTCCATAATTGTTAAGTCTGCTGTAAAATTAGTATCAAATACTTCATCAAATCCAAGTCTTCTAAGAGCTGCTACAGTCTTACCTGTTACGATAGTTCCTTTAGGAAAATTAAAAGCATCTCCAAGAGCAACCCTTACAGAAGGAGCCACTTGTGCAATAACATGCTTTGATGGGTCATGAATTGCATTCCAAACTTTCTGTGTCTCATCATTTTCTAAAATTGCTCCTACAGGACAAACAGCAGAGCATTGACCACAAAATACACACAAAGTTTTTTCAAGAGGAAAATCGTATGCAGGTGCTATACTATAGTTAACTGAACGATGAGAATGAGTAAGTGCATGTACATTTTGAACTTTCTGGCACGCTTCAACACATCGCCCACATTTAATGCACTTAGGATAATCTCTTACTATGGAAGGATTTGTATTATCTAAAGGAAGGGATTCTACTACATCCTCAAGGTTTGTCTTTGATATGCTAAATCTTCTGCAAAGATCCTGAAGTTCACAGTTTCCATTGCGCAAGCATTTTAGACAATCCTGATTATGGTTTGATAATATGAGCTCTAGCACACCTTTTTGCATGTCCCAAACTTTTTCGGAATTAGTTTGTACTTCCATCTTATCCCAAACATATGTGGAGCAAGCAGGAGTTAATTTTTTGCTACCCTTAACTTCAACAACACAAATTCTGCAATTTGCCTTGATGTTTTGATCAGGATGGTAACATAGATGAGGAATATTTATATTCACAAGCTTTGCAGCTTCTAATATTGTCATAGGTCTATCGAGGGATAACTGTTTATTATTTATAAATATGTTTATTTTATCCATAAAAATCTACTCCTTTATACCAAATTCTTCAGGATAGTGATGAAGTGCTGACAGAAAAGCGTTTTGAGCTGTTTCACCTAACCCACAAAAAGCACATTGATTCATTATTTTTGCAAATCTCTCTGCTGTATTTAAATCTTCAGGGCGATGGTTTCCTTTTACAAATCTGTCTATTATTTTTCCTATTTGGCGGTTTCCCTCACGGCAAGGAGTACACTTTCCACAACTTTCATGAATAAAGAAATCTTGAATAGATTTAACAAAATCTATAACCCTAGTCCTATCATCAACAACTAATATAGCACCTGAGCCAATTATAAGCCCTACTTTTTTTAAGCTTTCATATGTGTATGGTGTATCGATCAATGAAGCTGGTCCAATTTTTCCAGAAGCTCCTCCTAATTGCATGAATTTTAAATTATGCCCATTTGGAATTCCCCCTCCGATATCGTATACAATTTCTCTTAAAGTAATGCCAAATGGTATTTCATAACTTCCAGGATTATTTATGTTTCCAGCAATACATATAATTTTTGTACCTGGAGAATCGTCAGTTCCATACTCTACATATTTTTCAGTTCCGTTCTGCACTAATGCACATGCAGTTGCAAGGGTTTCCACATTGTTTACGCAAGTTGGAAGCTGCCAAAGCCCACATTCTTTAATAAATGGCGGTTTGATTCTTGGTCTTCCGCTTTTACCTTCGATTGATTCTATGAGTGTAGAACCTTCACCACATACATATGCTCCAGCTCCAGAATAAACATGAATATGAAAATTAAAGCCTGAATTGAAAATGTTGTCTCCTAAATAACCTTTTTCATAACACTCTTTTAAATTTTTCTTAATTGAAACCTGAAGATGTTTATATTCTTCTCTTATATAGATATATCCGTTTTGTGCCCCTACAGCAAAACCACAGATTATCATTCCTTCAATTAATCGGAATGGATCCTTTTTTAATATATCTCTGTCTTTAAAAGTACAAGGCTCTCCTTCGTCAGCATTGCAGATAATCACCTTATTATCTCCAGGAACTGCAGCAGCTTGAGCCCATTTTCTTGATGCACTGTATTCTGCTCCTCCCCTTCCCTTTAAATTTGAAGGTTTCATTAAATCGATTACTCCTTTTGGGGAGAGGGAAAATGCCTTTTTAGTTGCAGAGAAACCTCCAATTGAAAGATATGAATCTAGAGAATCAGGATTATATTTATCAAAATTTTCTGTAATAAAATTTACTATTTTACTCATAAAACACCCTCCTAAACACAAGCAGAAATTATATTTCTTATCTTTTCTTCAGAAGTTAAATGACCATATACTTTTCCATTTACACGCATAGCAGGAGAAATATCGCAAGCTCCAAAGCAAGGTGTAAATTCTAATGCAAATTTCTCGTCACCTGTTATCTCTCCAATTTTTACTCCTATGATTTTTTCAATAGATCTTTTAAGTTCAGAGTTTCCTACTACATTGCAAACTACGCTGTCGCAGATTTGAATTATATAATCTGCTCGTTTAGTAGGGGAGAGAGCGGTATAAAAAGAAATGACATCATATACTTGGCTTAGAGGAAGATCTAATTGTTCACTTACGTAGACAGCTATCTCTGTAGGGATATAACGTTTTGGAATTATATCTTGAATATCAAGCAAAATATCTACAAGCCTTGATGAATTGTTATCATTTTTTTTGATAATAGAATCAATCTGTACAATCAAGTCTTTTGTAAGTACTTCAAAACCTACAGCGGTGGTGCCTACGGCTGTGTTCTCGTTCATTTTAAACGCCCCTTTTTATATATTTTATATCTTTAAACAACATACTAAAGATATATTAAAAAGATTATAACAGAAAAAAATAAAATATCCTAGAGAATGCTAAAATTTTTTTTAATCACAAAAAAATTTTTAAGCAATCAAAACTTTTAGTTAAAATATTAAAATCTGAAAATAAGATGTTGCTTATTGATTTTTATCAGCAAGCAACATCTTTTTTATATTTTAATAGTTATAGGTTAGGTTAGCTATGACCTTTATTATATAAGTGACAATATACATAATGCTTTTTATCAATATCAGTTCGCATTGGAGCAACTGATTTGCAAATATCCATGCACTTATTACACCTTGTATGGAATTTACATCCTGGTGGAGGAGATAATGCACTAGGTATGCTACCTTCTAAAATAATCCTATCTCTCTTTAATCTAGGGTTAGGAATTGGCACAGCTGAGAGCAATGCTTTAGTATAAGGATGCATAGGCTTTGAATATAGAGCATATTTATCAGCCATCTCTACAAAACTACCTAAATACATAACCCCTACTCTATCGCTTATATGCTCCACAACACTTAAATCATGTGCAATAAATACATAGGTTAGATTTAGTTCTTTTTTTAGATCAGCCATTAAATTAAGCACCTGTGACTGTATTGATACATCTAGTGCAGAAACTGGCTCATCTGCAATGATAAGTTTTGGCTCAACGGCTAAAGCGCGTGCAATACCAATTCTTTGGCGCTGACCTCCGCTAAATTCATGAGGATATCTTGGCGCATGATAGGAATCAAGACCAACTTTCCTCAACAAGTCTACTACTTTATCATTTATTTCTTGTTTTGTCTTTGCAAGTCCATGGATGACTATTGGTTCTGCAATGATCTCTCCAATAGACATCCTTGGGTTTAAAGAAGAATATGGATCTTGAAAAACCATTTGAATATTTTTTCTTACTTTTCTTAATTGTTCACCTTTTAAGATGCTTATATCCTCACCTTTATAAACTACTTTGCCTTCTGTTTTATTTATTAACATACATACAAGTTTACCAGTAGTGCTTTTTCCGCAACCTGATTCACCAACAATACCTAAAACTTCACCTTCAATAACATGAAAGCTCACATCATCTACAGCTTTTAAATATTCTTTATTTAAACCAAAGATACCTTGCTTTACAGGATAATATTTCTTTAGGTTTTCAACCTTTAATAAAGCTTCAGCCATTAAGCTTCCCCCCAATCTTTGTTTTCGCATAAAAAGCAACGAGCTTTGTGCTGTTTGTTATAATCAAAAAATGGGGGTTCTTCTTCTTTGCAGCGCTGAATGGCATATTTACAGCGAGGTTCAAATTTACAGCCCTTTGGCATATATTTTGGATTAGGGACATTCCCAGGTATCAATTCAAGTTTACTGACATGCTCTCCAAGCTTTGGAATAGAAGCTAAAAGCCCCATGGTATAAGGATGTCTTGGAGTTTCAAAAATTGAGTAAACATCTCCGCATTCTACAACACGACCACAATACATGACCACAACTTCATCACATATTTCAGCTACCACCCCTAAATCATGAGTGATAAATATTATGGAAGTGCCCACTATCTTTTTTAAACGAGCCATTAAGTCTAAGATTTGAGCCTGAATAGTAACATCTAAGGCAGTTGTAGGTTCATCTGCAATTAATATTTTAGGATCGCATACAAGTGCCATAGCGATCATCACTCTTTGTCTCATACCTCCAGAGAGCTGAAAAGGATATTCATTTATAATTTTTTCTGCTCTTGGAACTCCAATCTTATTTAACATATCAATAGTGCGTTTAACTGCTTCTTCACGGGTGGCTTTAGAATGCTGCATAATGGCTTCCTCTATTTGGTCACCAATTTTTAAAACTGGATTTAAGCTTGTCATAGGTTCCTGAAAGATCATAGCTATTTTGCTGCCTCTTAATTTTCTTTTCTCCTCGTTGCTTATATGCAGTATATCTTTACCTTCTAAAAAAATTTCACCTTCTGCAATTTTACCCTTTGTACCTGTAAATAAGCTCATAATAGAAAGAGCTGTTACGCTTTTTCCACTGCCAGATTCTCCTACTATACCTAAAGTAGAGCCTTCTTTTAGAGTTATATCAACTCCATCCACTGCTTTTACAACACCACTATCAGAATAAAAGTAAGTATGCAAATTCTTGATTTCTAATAAATTTTTTTCCATAAACATTCTCCTTTATTCTGTTAATTTAGGGTCAAGAGCATCTCTTAAACCATCACCTAACAAGTTAAATGAGAGCACAGTTATGAAAATAGCAAGTCCTGGGAAAAATGTCATATGGTCGCTTACACCAACATAAGCTCTTCCCATGCTAAGCATAAAACCCCATTCAGGGCTTGGAGCCTGTGCACCCATACCTAAGAAACTAAGCCCAGAAGCAGTGAGGATGGATGTTCCAATTGTCATAGTATAATAAACTATTATGTTAGGTATAGCACCTGGTAAAATATGTTTAAATAGGATTCTGATATCTTTAGCTCCTATACCGTGAGCAGCTTGCACAAAAACTGTCTCTTTTAACTGAAGTGTGGTGCTTCTTACAATTCTTGCAAAAGATGGAGTGGAAAAGACTGCAACAGCAATTACAACATTTCCAATGCCAGGACCTAAGATTGCAATTATCCCTATTGCCAATATTGTTCCTGGAAAAGCAAAGAGGGTATCACATATTCTCATGATGATACTATCTGTAATACTTCCATAGTAACCACTGAGCAAGCCAAGAATACTGCCAAAGATTGCACCAATTGTAACAGATGATAATCCTACAACTAAAGATATGCGGCTGCCAACCACGATGCGGCTGAAAATATCTCTGCCAAATTCATCTGTTCCAAACCAATGTTTACTAGAAGGTCCTTGCAAAAGGCTTGTATAATCTGCTTTCGTCACATCATAAGGAACTATATGAGGTCCCAAAATAGCTATAATTATAAGAAATAATATAAATAATGCAGCAGCTATAGCAGTTTTTTGTTTTTTAAATTTACTTACAAATTCGTCAAATGGTGTACGCATATCGTTTTGTTCATTCTTTACTTTTTTTAAAGTCAAACCATTTCCCCCCTAGCCTAGCTGGATTTCAGGATTAAGTGCAGCATATAACAAATCTACAATTAAATTTATAAGAACGAAATGCAATGAAAATATGAGAATCAAGGATTGTATCATTGGGTAATCTCTAAAACTAACAGAATCGATCAATAAGCTACCAAGCCCAGGATATGCAAAAACAGTTTCTGTGATTACAGAACCTCCAAGGAGAAACCCAAATTGCAAGCCTACAACTGTAACTACTGATATCATTGAATTTCTAAATACATGCTTCCATATGATTTTGTTTTCCATTAAGCCTTTTGCATGAGCTGTTCTTATATAATCTTCTTTTAGTACTTCAATAATAGATGACCTAGTAAATCGTGCTATGATTGCAGCTATGCTGGCACCTAATGCTAAGGAAGGCAATATCACATGGGCAATTCCACCTGCTCCTGTGCTAGGCAACCAATGCAATTTAACAGCAAAAATACTCATAAGCATAAGCCCCAGCCAGAAAGATGGAATAGATATACCAGAAACTGCTAAGGTCATACCAGTATAATCCTGCCATTTAGATCGGTTCTTACCAGAAAATACCCCAATCAATATACCTGCAATGGCAGACCATACAATGCTTGCCATGGTTAATTTCACAGTGTTCATATAGCGCAAACCAATTTCATAAGTTACAGGTCGTTTTGTCTTTAGAGAATTTCCTAAATCACCACGGACAATTCCTGTCATGTAACTTATATATTGTTCAAATGCAGGTTTATCTAATCCAAGCTCTTTTCTAATAATCTCAATATCCTCAAGTGTAGCATCAGGTCCAGCTACCCGTCGTGCTGGATCGCCTGGAATAAATCTTACAAACATAAATACAAAAATAGAAATTAAGATTAATGTTGGAATAACGGCAATAATTCTTTTTATCGCATATCTTAACATTTGAAAGTCCTTTCTGAATTAATTTAGATTTTATGGCAAGATTATTTTTTAAGGGCCTATCCTTAAAGGATAAGCCCTTATCTCTGCTAATCTATAAACCAACAAGATCACTTATTAACAGTTTAATAAGTTATTTAACTGGCTTTCCTTCACGTAAGCTTATAGAACCATCAGCTATTATGTAGATATTAGATACATTATTTCTTGAAGCAAACAGATTCTTATCTTCAGTAAGAAATACCATAGGAACCTCATCCCATACTATTTTCTGTGCTCTTTCATAAGCTTCAGCACGTTTTGCTGGATCTGCTGAAGCAAGACCATCTGCACAAGCTTTATCAAATTCTTCATTGTTAAAATAAGCTATATTATATGAAACTGGTGGCCATGATTCAGTTGCTGCAAGAGGTCTTAATCCCCAGTCGGCATCTCCTGTAGATGGAGACCAACCAATAAGATACATATCTACATCCACTTGATCTCCTGGAGTCTCTTTTGGATATTTTGTAAGCCTTTCCTCTAAAACACCAGCCTCCATGTTTTCAAGTTTTACTTTTACGCCTACTTCAGCAAATTGCTGCTGGAGGAACTGGCTGTTTCTTATAGCAGCAGAGGTATTTCCAGCCCAGAGGGTTGTTTCAAATCCATCAGGATATCCAGCTTCTGCTAAAAGCTGTTTAGCTTTTTCTGGGTCATATTTATATTGCTCTTGTGGGCTAAAGAATGCCACATTGGACCCAATAAGGGATTTCATATCATTATAGTGACCACTAAAAGCAACTTGACCATAGGCATCTTTATCAATAGCATAATTTAGTGCTTGTCTTACTTTTATATTATCAAAAGGCTTTTTAAATACATTCATGGTTAAGAAACGTATTACAATAGATTTTTCTTCATGAACTGTAATATTTGAATCAGCTTTTAATACATTTAATTGTTCAGCTGGTGCAACCATTATAAAATCAGCATCTCCAGCTTGAATCATAGCAACACGAGTGCCGCTTTCTAGAACAGGTTTAAATGTAACTGATGTAAACTCAGTTTTTTCACCCCAATAGTTATTATTAGGTTTAAGTACAAGTTTTTCGCCTGGTGTCCAACTATCAAATACAAATTGTCCAGTTCCTACAGGATGCTGAGAAACTTCTTTTCCATATTGTTCAAGAGCTTTTGGACTATGCATAAGTCCTGCAGGGTGGGCAAGTGTTCCAATGAGTGCCCCAAAAGGCTTATTCAATATGATTTTAATTGTATATTCATCAACAACATCTGTTTGTTTTACCATGTTAAATAATGAATTTCTCTTTAAGCCTTGAGTCTGATCTGCCATTCTATCTAAGTTTACCTTTGCAGCTTCAGCATTCCAAGGGGTACCATCTGAAAAGCTTACGCCTTCTCTGAGTTTAAACGTAAATTCTGTAGCTTCATCATTAGCTTCATAGCTTGTTGCAAGTAAAGGTATGGGTTTCATATCTTTATCAAATCCATACAGACCATCCATAATCTGTCTTGCAAGACCTCCAGATAATGTGTCATTAGCATCTCCTGGATCCATTGTAATAAAATCTGCAGCTGTAGCTATGACTATATCTGTCTTAGCATTTGCAGTTGAAGTGCTTTCGGTAGATTGAGCAGCAGTAGTATCAGATGGAGCACCTGATGTAGTACTTGGTGTAGTGCCTGATGTAGTATTTGATGTAGAACCTCCCTGTTGGCCTTGACACCCTGAAAAAAGCATAGTTAAAGTTAAGCACATACTAAAAATTAAACTTAACTTTTTCATAAATTTCCTCCTCTAAAATTATTTTAATGGTTTTCATAAAAAATTGGAATTTTTATACTCATATACTCCAATTAAACTTAGAGCATATTTAGATAAATAATGAAATAATAAGTGAATAACAGATAAAATATTGCATGATTTTTTTTCTTTAAATTCTATCACAATTAATGTATCATTTCAACTTTTTTTAATATCCATGCATTAAAATTCATTTTATATATTTTTTATGCAATAAAATTTGAATGATTAAAATAAAAATAGCTTAATTACTTCACTTTATTGAAAAATTTAACTAGCATAATAGTTGAATTATGTGTTATTATTAAATCAAAATAACTAATAGTGGAGGATTTTTTATGAAAATTTTCATTCTCTGTATTATTATTTCTATCTTAGCTCTTATATTTTCTCTGGTTCTAGCTTTTAGTATTTTCAAAATCCAAGTTATGAATGCTAAAATTAAAGAAATCTCTATGCTGATATCTAAAGGTGCCATGACATTCTTAAAACGAGAATATTCCTATCTTATCGTTTTTGTAATTACACTCTTCATCATACTTTTATTTGCTATAAATATATATACAGCTCTAGCATTTATTCTAGGTTCAATGTTTTCAATGCTAGCAGGATTTTTTGGAATGAAAGTTGCAACTTATGCAAATTCGAGAACTGTTGAGGGTGCACTTAAGGGTCAAAATGAAGCACTTAAAGTGGCATTCTCTGGTGGGTCTGTTATGGGTCTTTGTGTAGTAGGCCTTGGAGTTTTAGGTCTTACCTTTCTTTATCTTATATATGATGGAAATGTAAGTTATTTAACAGGATTTGGCCTTGGTGCATCATCTATAGCACTATTTGCAAGGGTTGGTGGTGGTATATACACTAAAGCTGCCGATGTAGGAGCTGACCTTGTTGGTAAAATAGAAGCTGGAATACCAGAAGACGATCCAAGAAATCCTGCAGTTATAGCAGATAATGTTGGGGATAATGTTGGAGACGTTGCTGGAATGGGGGCCGATTTATTTGAATCTTATGTAGGATCTCTTATATCCTCAATAACCTTAGGTGCTGTTGCATATACAGGGAATTTAAATGGAATATTATATCCTATTTTATTATCCTCTATTGGAATAATCGCTTCTATGATTGGAATTTTGGTAGCTAGAATGTCTAAGGGGAAAAATCCTCAAAAAATATTAAATCTTGGTACCTACATTTCTGGCATTATAACCTTAATATCCTCATTCATATTAAGCAAAATCATCTTTAATAATTTTAATTCATTTATCGCCATTTCAAGTGGTTTAATTATTGGTATAGCCATCGGAAAAATAACAGAAATCTTTACCTCCTCAGATTATAAAGAAGTTAAGGTCATTGCAAAACAATCAGAAACAGGAGCTGCAACAAATATAATTTCTGGACTTGCTATAGGAATGAAATCCACTGTGTTGCCAATAATTTTTATAGCAATTGGTATACTTACATCTTTTTATATCATGGGAGGACATGAAAACTCTTATATGGGACTTTACGGTATTTCCCTTTCAGCAGTAGGAATGCTTTCTATAACTGGAATAACTGTAGCTGTAGATGCCTATGGGCCAATAGCAGATAATGCAGGAGGCATAGCAGAGATGAGCCATATGCCAAGCAAAATACGGGAAATAACTGATAAATTAGATTCCATAGGAAATACAACTGCTGCAATAGGAAAAGGGTTTGCCATAGGGTCTGCTGCCTTAACAGCACTAGCACTGTTTGCATCCTATGCTCAATCTGTCAATCTAAAAAATATCGACATCTTAAATCCTCTCACCTTAACAGGTGTATTTATTGGTGCTATGATACCATTTTTATTTTCTGCGCTCACTATGGAATCTGTTGGAAAAGCTGCTAATGAAATGGTAGAAGAAGTAAGAAATCAACTTATAAAAAATCCAGAAATTATGGAAGGCACTAAAGATCCTGATTATGAAAGATGCATAAAAATATCCACCACTTCTGCTTTAAAAGAAATGATATTGCCAGGTATCTTAGCAATATCAGTACCAATTTTTACAGGGATATTTTTAGGAACAGAAGCATTAGGAGGATTAATAGCTGGAGCTCTTGTCACAGGTGCTCTACTTGCACTTATGATGGCAAATTCTGGTGGAGCTTGGGATAATGCTAAGAAATATATTGAAGCAAGCGGAGGTAAAGGAACAGGTCCTCATAAAGCCACTGTAATAGGCGATACTGTAGGAGACCCATTTAAAGATACTTCAGGACCTTCTATGAATATATTGATAAAGCTTATGACTATAGTATCGGTGGTATTTGCACCTGTCTTTGTAAAGTTTGGAGGAATTTTTTTAAACATAATTAATAAATAAAAAAATAAGCTTATTTATTCTCCAAAGTTAGGATAAATAAGCTTATTTGCTATTAAAATAAGGCTTCTGCAAAACTCCTTGCATCAAATTCTTGAAGATCTCCAATTTTTTCTCCAACACCAATGAGCCTTACAGGGATTTTTAATTGATCTTTTATGGATATTACAATACCACCTTTAGCAGTTCCATCTAGTTTAGTTAAGATTATTCCATCTACTTTGCAGACTTCCATAAATTGCTTTGCTTGAATTATAGCATTTTGA
>JAVBPQ010000135.1:0-27104 GCA_031549525.1 Clostridiaceae bacterium
TAAATCTAAAATCTCTACATCCGTTGGAGGATTAAATGGATTCCATCCTTTAGGAGTATCCTTAATAAGCTTTATATCTATATTTTGAAGATTTCCATGTAAGTTAACACCTTCATTAAAATTCTTCTCTCTTCTTAAAATAGTTTTTCTTTCCTCCTCAGCTTTTTTTTCAGCCTCTTTTTTTAATTCCTCAGAGGATTTAGTAAAATTAAAACTCATTACTACAGTTTCATTTTCATTTTCAACAGTTTCAGCATTTAATTCATAATTAGGTTCTAAATTCATTATAATCTCCTCAAATTTTAGTAATTATATTAAATGCTTATGTTTTATATAAAAATTTAAGAACTTGATTTTCTCAATAAGAAAAACAATAAAAACATAAAATTGATATCAACTAATGGGCTTTGAAGCAGTTAACCAATTTCTTGACACAAGTTTTAAAGAATTTTATAATTTAGATAAATATTATTATTTAGCCTCAGTTGCAAATAATTAAATAGGTGAATTAATGGATAAATTAGATATTTTAAAATATAACATTTCAAAATTTTCAAAAATTTGTATTGCATATTCTGGCGGGGTAGATTCTACTTTTTTATTAAAAGTAGCTCTCGATATTCTCGGACACGAAAACGTCCTTCCTATAATAGTAGATGGAGCTGTTATGCCAAGGATTGAATTAAAAGAAGCATTAGATATAGCAAGTGAACTTCATGCAAAATGTCATATCTTAAAAATTGATGTTTTAAATGTACCTGAACTTCAAATGAATGATAAAAGGCGCTGTTATTTTTGTAAAAAAAATATATTTTCAAAAATAAAGGATAAGGCAAAGGAGCTTGGAATAGATGTAGTTTTAGATGGTAAAAATCTCGATGACAAACAAGCATATCGCCCAGGAGCTGAAGCAGCTAAAGAGCTTTCAATCATAAGTCCTCTATTTGATGCAGAGCTTACAAAAGATGAGATAAGAAAATATTCAAAACAGATGGGGCTTAAAACCTGGAATAAACCTTCAAATGCATGCCTTGTTACCAGAATTCCCTATGATACAAAAGTTACAGAAGAATTGCTCTCTAAAATAGAAAAATTAGAAGAAATCTTTAAGAATAAAGGATTTAACACTATACGCATAAGGGTTCACGATAATATCGTTCGCATAGAAGTACCTAAAGAAAGATTCCAAGAGATACTAGATTGCAAAGATGAAATAAAACTTTGCAAGGATCTTGGATTTTTATATGTCACATTAGATCTTGAAGGCTTAAGAAGCGGAAGCATGGATATATAGGTGATTTTATGGATATAAAAAAAATCTTAGAAGATGTTAAGTGTGGAAATCTTTCCATAGAAGATGCAGAAGATAAAATAAGATACAAACCCTTTGAGGATTTAAAATATGCTATGCTAGACTACAATAGAGAATTAAGAACAGGATCCCCAGAAGTCATATATGGAGAAGGAAAGACAATAGAGCAAGTTAAAGGCATAGTTGCAAATATGAAAAAAAATAACCTTGAAAATATTTTAATTACAAGAGTCAAAGAAGGAATGTTTGAAGAGGTTAAGAGCATTTATGAAAATGCAGCATATTACCCTTCTGCAAGGATAATAGTAATAAATGAAAATCCATTTCCTAAAAATAAAGGGAAAATATTAATTATAGCTGCTGGAACTTCAGATATGGCAGTTTCAGAAGAAGCCTTCGTTACGGCAGAATTTTTGGGTAACAATGTAGAGAGGCTCTATGATGTTGGAGTAGCAGGAATTCACAGGTTATTGTTTAAATTAGATAAATTAAAAGATGCAAATGTTATTATAGCAGTTGCTGGAATGGAAGGCGCCCTTGCAAGCGTGGTAGGAGGTCTTACAGATAAGCCAGTTATTGCTGTCCCAACTAGTATAGGATATGGAGCAAATCTTAAAGGAATCTCAGCTCTTCTTAGCATGTTAAATTCCTGTGCAAGTGGAGTTGGGGTTGTCAATATCGACAATGGATTTGGAGCAGCCTATCTTGCAAATAACATAAATAAATTATATGGAAAAGAGTAAAATTATGAAAGCATTATATTTTGATTGTTTTTCTGGCATAAGTGGTGACATGACACTAGGAGCACTTCTTGATCTTGGTCTATCTCAAGATGATTTTATAAGTGCTCTTAAGACTTTAAATGTAGATGGCTTTGATATAAAAATAGAGCGTAAAATTAAAAATGGTATAAGTGCTAATTATGTAAGGGTTGTTTTAGAAGAAGAATTTAACCACCATGAACATATAGAGGACCACCATCATCATAAGGAACACGCATATAGAAACTACAATGATATTTTAAATATCATAGATAATAGCAAAATTACAGATAGAGCAAAGGATATTTCAAAAGGAATTTTTGAATTGATTGCTAAAGCTGAAGCAAAGGTTCATGGAGAAAAAATTGAAGAAGTTCACTTTCATGAAGTAGGAGCAATGGATTCTATCATAGATATTGTAGGCACAGCTATATTAATAGACATGTTAAATGTTGATAAAATACTGTGCTCTAAAGTTAACGATGGGTATGGCTTTACATACTGTCAGCATGGAAAGATTCCAGTTCCTGTCCCTGCTGTAAGCGAGATCTTCTCTTATAAAAATATAAAATTTAACCAGATAGATATTCCAAAGGAATTGGTAACCCCAACAGGAGCTGCCATAGTTTCTTATCTTTGTGAATATTTTGGGCTTATGCCAAAGATGTCTGTATTAAAGATAGGATATGGTGCAGGAACTAGAGATTTAGAAATTCCAAATGTATTAAGGGTAAGCTTATGCGAAATAGATGACGTAAATATTAATAAAGAAAAGATAACAATCCTTGAGACAAATATAGATGACTGCACCCCAGAAATATTAGGATATACTATGGAAAAGCTCTTAGAAAATGGTGCAAAGGATGTGTTTTTTACCAATATACAGATGAAAAAAAATAGACCAGGAGTAAAAATCACAGTGCTCTGTGACAATAAGGATGTTAAAATGCTTTCTGATATATTGTTTTTAGAAACATCTACAATTGGAATAAGAATAAGGGAAGAAGATAGACTATGTTTAAAAAGAGAGATTAAGAAGGTTAAGACCATTTATGGCGAAGTTTTGGTAAAAGAATCTATCTTTCAAGATGAAATAAAAGTAGCTCTTGAATATGAAGATGCTAAAAAAATTGCAAAAGAAAATAATGTGCCCCTTAAAAAGGTATATGAAGCCATTTTAAAAGAAAATCTTTGATTTTAAAAATATTATAAAAGCCATTCATCTCATTAATTAATGTTGATGAATGGCTAAATTATTAACATTGTCAATTTGTGATAACCTTTAGAAAATTGTTTATGGAAATTTATTTAAAATTAATATATAATTTTTATAAATATAGAATAAATTCTTAATTCTTTGTCGGGAGTCAGGAGTGAGTAGTTTGATAAGAGTTTTAATTGTTGATGATGAAGAAAAAGTATGTCAGCTTATCATAAATTTAATCAATTGGGATGAAATCGGCATGGAAGTCATTGCATATTCATTAAATGGAATAGATGCACTTAATATTATAGAAGAAAAGCATCCAGATCTTATCATCACTGACATTAGAATGCCTGGTTATAACGGTATAGAGCTTATTAAGAGAGCAAAAGAAATAAATAAAGATGTGGATTTTATAATAATAAGCGGATATAAACATTTTGATTATGCACACAATGCAATTAAATATGGTGTTGAGGATTATTTATTAAAACCCATAAATAAAATAGAACTCACTGATGCTTTACTCAAGATGGCAGATAAATACAAACAAAAAAAGGAACAATTCAATGAATTTGAAAGAAATCTAAGAAATATGAAAACTGCAAAAGAAAAGATCCGTGCTGGATTTATGGCAAATATACTATCTTGTGAAAACGATAAATGTGATGATCTTAGCATGGATTTTTTAAATAAAGAGTATTATTTCAATTTTAAAAGAGGATATTTTCAAGCTATAGTTGTAAATCCTGATGTAAATTATTGTGATGATAGTGAAAATTTAAGAAAGCTTTTGATGGACAAAACTACTTGGATTGTTGAAAAGATTTTTAAACCTATTTGTTATGAAATGCAGTGCTATGTTTTTCAAACTTGTTTATATTGCATTTTAAATTATGACGATGAAGTTAAAAATAATATTAGAAAATATCTACGATCAATTATAGATGAAATAAATACAATGAATGATTTATTTCCAAATTTAAGAGTAAATATAGCTTCAAGCAATATTGCAGATGGTATTGATAAATTAGGAACATTGCTTATAAATATAAAATACAACATATTACAAAAAATAATAGTAGGACCTGGAAAGATAATAGAGTTCAGCAGTTTAAATAATTTAAGCTTAAATGTGAAAATGTTCATTGATAACGAAAGAAGAAGGCAACTATTAAATTTTATTGAAATATTAAATAAAGATTCCATTTTAACCTGGATAGATAGTTTATATGATAAAGTATCTCAAAATAAAGATGTTACAGGAAGTTTATTATTTGATATAGTTGAAGATATAATAGAAATTTTTATATTTTCATTTAAAAATGATAACTTTGCTTTTGATAATTCAATTTCTTTTTTTCCTGATCATCACAAAAAAATCAATAAATGCATGTCAATAGAAGAATTGTTTTCACTCATAAAACAAGAGGCTTCAAAATATATTGATGATATTAACACGATGAAAAAACAATCAAATATAAAGCCTATAAGAAAAGCAAAGGAATATATGAAAGATAATTTTAAACACCCTATAACACTAGAAGAAATCAGCAAAATGGTAGGATTCAATCCAACTTATTTTTCATCTTTATTCAAAAAAGAAACTGGCATGAACTTTTTAGAATATTTAATCGATATTAGGATAGAAAAGGCAAAGGAATTGTTAAAGGAAACTGACAAAAGTGTTTCATCTATTGCATTTGAAGTAGGTTATTCAGATTTAAAACACTTTTCAAAGCTCTTTAAAAAGCTAACAGGGCTTAAACCTTCAGAATATAGAAAATTTTATCTTTAATTTGAGGTGTGAAACTTGAAAAAAAATTTAGACCTTTGGAGTATTTTTAATATTTTGTTCATAGTACTCGTTTTTTTTACAGGAATTATCATCATCTTATGTTCTATTTTTATAAAATTTTTCAATAAAGAACCTGTTTTTTTTCTTGCATCATGGATCTTACTTATAGGAATTTTAATCCTAATAGTATTTTTATATTTTAAATGTGTCTACAAACCTTATAAAAAAATCAAAAAAAATATACAACAATTTAATTCAGGCCTCACATTAGAAGGTTTATTCAATATGAAAGCTTTTTTGTTTAAGGATATGGAAGCTATGCTTATAAGAATAGAAAAGCTATTAAATAAAAATTACGAAATAGCTATGGCTAAAAAGCAATCAGAATATTTAGCCCTTCAGAATCAGATCAATCCTCACTTTTTATACAACACTTTAGAAGCAATCAGAGGAGATGCCTTAATGGCAGGAGTGGATAGTATAGCAGAAATGATGGAGGCTCTAGCTACTTTTTTTAGATATACCATATCAAATGTAGAAAATCTAGTGAATTTAGAAGATGAGATAACAAATGTGGAAAACTACTTTATAATACAGCAATATAGATTTCAAGATAAATTAAATTTAAACTTTATATATGAAGATGTAGATGATACCATATTTGAATATAAGCTTCCAAAATTAACTCTCCAGCCTATAGTTGAAAATGCCATATACCATGGACTCGAATGCAAAGTTGGAAAAGGAAATATAAATATAAGCTTTTACACCACTAAAAGCAGACTTGTAATTCATATAAAAGATGATGGGATAGGTATAGAAGAAGGTATATTAGAAAACTTGATAGATAGATTAAATCAACCTTCATTTGATTATACAAAAGATCAAAATGATAAAGGAGGAATTGCACTTATAAATGTCAATAACAGGATTAAGCTTTTATTTGGGGAACAATACGGCATAAATATCACAAGTGCAATAGACTATGGAACTGATGTAGAAATCACTTTGCCTCTTTCAAAGTAGGTGAAAAAATGAGACAAGAAATATTAAGGTTTGATAATATAATAATGAAAAATAAAGACCTTCTATCATTACATAGCTTTAACCTTAGAATATTTAAAGGTGAGATAGCAGGGATTTTAACTTTAAATACTGTAGGAAAACAAGATTTTATAGATGTTTTATGCGGAAATAAGAAAGCTAATTTTGGACGCATGTATTACGATGATGTCCTATACGAAGCAGAAGATTATATAAAAGTCACAAAAAATAAAATATTTAAAATTGAAAATATAAGCGAATTAGCCCATGATTTAACCGTAGCAGACAATATCTTTACTATGAGGAGCAATTTTAACAAGTATTTTATTAAAAATTCAGTACTCTATAAACATACAGATATTTTATTTAGAGAATTAAATATAGATATAAATCCAAGGATTTCAGTAAATAGCTTATCTTCTCTTAATAGATGCATTGTTGAGCTTGTAAAGGCATATGCATCTGGTGCTAAGCTCATAGTTTTGCAGGATTTAGATAAGGATCTTAACAATTCAGATTTAAATAAATTTTATGAGATTGTTCTTAAACTTCAATCAAAAAAAATAGCTTTTTTATATATAAATAGTTATGTAGATATACTATTTTCTTATACTGAGAGAATAATCATCATGAGAGAAGGAAGAAATATATTTAATATTGAAAAAAAAGATTTTGACTCTAAAAAAGCTATTTCCCTGCTCATGGGTAAAGAATATAATGGGTCATTTAATTTAAGACAGATAGACAAATCTCATGAATCTATACTAGAGTTTCACAATATTTTTACCGATAATTTAAATGATGTAAGCTTTCAATTAAAAAAAGGTGAAATATTAAATATATTAGATACAGATACAAGAGGAAATGAAGATTTTGTAAAATTATTGAGCGGAAGCTTAACCCCTAAGTTTGGAAATATAATATTTAGAGGTAATAATTTTTATTGTCCATCCCTTAGCAAGGCAATTTATAGCGGCATAGGGTTTATATGCGAAAACCCAATTCAGAACATGCTCTTTAAAGATATGAGCGTCTTAGAAAACCTTTCTTTTTTAATAGGTGAAAAAATAGACAATATGTGGTTAAAGCCTGGCATAAAAAGAAACATAATAAATGAATATTATGATAAATTTAAAGATAACATATACAAGAAAAATATTGGAGAACTAGATATGACTAGCTTAATTAAACTAGTCTATTATAAATGGCATATATACTCCCCAAAGCTCCTTGTAATATCAAAACCATTTACTGGAATAGATATGGTTTTAAGAAATCTTGTAGTGGATTTAATCTACGAGCTTTCTAAAAAGGGTATTGCTATACTTATCTTAACATCTAATTATTTTGAAAAATATGTAGCAGGTGATAAAGTGATCCTATTAAAAAATAATCAATAGTCATATCCTCCAAAATAATTTGCAAAGAGCATAAATAAAAGAGATAGTACTAAGAGAAATATTACCCATATAAATGCTGTTTTCATATCTCCTCCAGTAGCATAAAAATATATGGCAGAAGGAATGGTCTGAGTTTTTCCTGGTATATTTCCTGCAATCATAAGAGTTGCTCCAAATTCTCCCAAGGCCCTTAAAAACGAGAGTATAACCCCAGTAAAAATTCCACGAGAAGACATTGGAAGTGCTACATATATAAAGGTTTTAAAATTAGAAGCTCCAAGAGTTTGTGATACCTCAAAGAGCTCTTTTTCTATATGCGAAAGAGATAACATCAAAGAGCGATACATAAATGGCAATGTTACAATAAAACAGGCTATTATTGCAGACTGAATAGAGAATATTATATTAATTCCAATTTTATTTAAAAGCATACCAAATGGACCCTTTCTTCCAAATAAAACAAGGAGAAAAAAACCTGTAACAGTTGGAGGAAGAACCAAGGATAAACTCAATATGCTCTCAAATAAAAATTTTAACCTTCCTCTATAAAAAAACATCTTATAAGAAACAAAAATTCCACATATTACAGTTAATATTAAAGAAATTAAAGACACTTTAAGGGAAATAAATAAAGGCGAAAAATCCATTTTGTTTCCTTTCTAAAAAAAACTATCTTAAAAATCCATATTTTTCAAAGATAGCCATAGCTTCCTCTGAAAATAAAAAATTAGAAAAATCCTCTGATTGTTTTTGATACTTTGTAGCTTTTACTATGCCTATTGGATATGTAACTAGAGTATGAGACTCTGGTGGTGCTGAAATTACTATCTTTACGCTCTTTGATATAATGGCATCAGTCTTATAAACCATACCTGCCTCTGCATTTTCGCCTTCAACCCAAGTTAAAACTTCTTTTACATCCTTCCCATAAACTGCTTTTTTGACTACATCATCATACATATTATAAAATTTTAAAATTTCCTCTGAGTATTGACCTACAGGAACAGATTTTGGCTCTCCCAGTGCTACCTTCTTAATAGAATCCATTTTTAAATCCTCAAATCCTTTTATCTTTGAATTTAAAGGCGCTATAAGTACTACTTCATTTTTTAATAAGTCCTTATTAGAATTAGAAAGCAAAAGATCTTTTTCCAAAAGTGCATTCATCTGCTTTTTACCTGCAGAGATAAAAACATCAGCAGGTGCTCCTTGTTCAATTTGTTGCTGAAGAGTTCCTGATGCTCCAAAGTTAAAGCTTAGAGTTATATTTGGATATTTTTTCGAATAAATATCTCCTATTTCTCCTAAAGAATCTTTTAAACTTGCTGCAGCGGAAACAGTTAAAGTAATTTTTTCTGCACCACTACCTGCACATCCTATTGCAAAGAACATGATGCTTAACAAAAAAATAGATATAAACCTTTTCACTCAACCACTCTCCTTAAAAATATAAATATATATAACATGATTAAATATACTTATATATTACTTTTTAGTTATTTTATATTATGTTATATATTTTAGATTATAGGATCGCTTGACTTTAATGTCAAGATGTTTTACCCTAAATTTAAAGTTAAGCAAGGAAGTGTTATACCATGGATAGTAAATCTATGACACCAGAAGAAGTAGCTCTATCTCTTAATATAACAAAAAATACAGTCTACCAGATGATAAAACGAGGAGAGCTTACTGCTTATAGGGTAGGACGCAAGCTAAGAATAGATGAAAAGGATATTAATAAATATAAATTTAAAATGCAAGATCAAGGTGTTTATTATACAGAGAACAAGGATAATGACACATTTATAATATGTGGTCAAGATATGATACTTGATATATTATGCCGTCATATGGAAGAAGAGAATCCAAATACAAAGATACTTCGCTCATATAAAGGAAGTTACAATGGGCTATATGCTCTTTATAATGATCAAGTTAATGTAGCAAGCTGCCATCTTTGGGATGGGGATTCTAATACATACAATAAGATATATATAAAAGGATTGCTTCCAGGGATGTCTTTTAAAATAATTCCTTTAGTAAAAAGGCAAGTTGGTTTTTACACAAAAAAAGGAAATCCGAAAAATATAAAAGGATGGGAAGATTTAGAAAGAGATGATATAAGATTTATAAATAGAGAAAAAGGAAGCGGAATACGAGTTCTTGTAGATGAACATATACGGCTTAGGAAAATAAATTCAAATAAAATATCTGGGTATAATGACATTGCAACTTCTCATATTTTAGTAGCATCATCTATTGCAAAAGGTGATTATGATTATGGAATTGGAAATGAAAAATGCGCAAAACAAGTAAATGGTATAGATTTTATTCCAATTCAAAAGGAAAATTATGATATAGTAATCAGAGAAAAAGATTTAAATACTCCTATGATTCAAAGCATGCTCTTTATAATAAATTCTGAAAAGTTTAAAAAAGAAATTATAAACTTAGGAGACTATGAATTATAGTCAAAAAAGCTAGCAGAGGTAATTTTTAGTTAGCTCTCTCTGCTAGCTTTCTTTTAAATATAAAATCAAAAAATATGAGTACTAATGTGTTAATTAATCCATTTCATCTTCTTTTCATGGCTCAATATTATGGCAATATTGCCTCTTTCAATATCATTAAAAAGTCCTTCATTAAAGTCAGGATTTATTTTATACCAGCTTTGTGATAAAAAATAATTTTTTAAATTTTGACTTTTAAATGAATATCCATGCCTTGCATAAATTTCATTTCTTAAAATTTCGCAGGATTCTTTTTTTAAAGATTTTAAATAAGCTTCTGTTACATATTCTTTATCATATTTATAAACTAAATCAGGTATATAGTCATCCACAGGGTTTACTTCATCGTCGTAATTATTATCAGCTATTACAGGGTATCCTTGCCAACCTCTTTCTTTCATATAAAATTCTATTATTGAAATATTGCCTTTTTCAACATCATTTAAAGAGCCAAAACTAAAATTCTCAAGAGGTTTGTACCAATTTTTCTCTTTAAAGTAATCATTTACAGTTTCATCAGAAAATATAAGACCATGTCTTGCATAAATTTCATTTCTTAAATTTCCTATGGTCTTTTCATCTAAATTTTCAAGGTAAGTTTCAGTTAAATATTCACTGCTCCATGGATATTTCTCTAAAATTATGGAGGTATTGCTAACAGGTTCAGCAGAAGTTGCTAAATCATTCTTGTCTTGAATTACATAAAAAAATATTGCTGTAAACATAACAATTAGTATAAAGCAAACAAATAATCCAATTTTTGATGTTTTTGCAAGATTTTTTCTTGATTTCCTTTGACTAGTTTTATTCACTATTAACTTAACAAATGAATAAAGGATTTTAGAAAGTACAACCAATATTATTATATATATTATAAGAAATATCAAATTTTTGCCCATTAAAATATTAAAAATTTTATCAAAAAAAGAAAAAATGTAACTTATATTATAAAAAAACATACCATTAAATAAAAAAAACATTCTATCTATAATACTACACAAATTACTTCACCTTATCTCATAATCTCTAATATATATTAAATATATTATCATAAATATGCTATAAAATCAATTTAAAATAAACCAATAAAAATTGTCAATAAATAGAATGAATTGGTTTTTAATAATAAGAATATTTGTACTTTTTAAACATTATATGTATTTTAATATACAATTATAATTTTCTATAATTTGTTTATATATCTATTCTTAAATGCTTATCTTTAAGATTTTACTTTGGAATGTACGCTTTTAAAATATACTCTAAATTATTTAAAGTTTTTTTAAGCAATTCATATTCTTTGTAAGGCATCAATACTAAATTTTCATTATTACCAGTTATTATCATCAAAGTCTCCCTTTTGTTCATTATTTTATCGCAGAAATCTCCAAAATTATTGTTTACATTATCATAATTTTCAATTAACATTGCTAAAAGCCTCCTTTATTTTAAAATAAATAATTTGTTTTTAAATCCATAAATTTCTATAACTATTTATTAAATATAAATACAATTATAATATAAAAGTTAAAATTTTTCTAATATTTGGAATATAAAAAATAAATAAATATAAATTAAAGTTTAACTTTCTTTTAGTTCTAATTTTCAATTTTAAATAAAACATGTGAGAACTACACCCTCTAATCTTTAAAATGGCTATTGATTATAAATTTTAAGGTTATAAAATTAAATTAGTTCACAACGATTCAGCATGTACAAGGAAGTGATAATTTTGCAGAAATATCTTGTGGAGCTTGCAAACGTATCCAAGTCTTTTCCTGGCGTAAAAGCATTAGATGAAGTTTCCTTTAATTTAAAAGAAGGGGAAGTTCATGCACTCTTAGGAGAAAATGGAGCAGGAAAATCTACACTTATGAAGATAATGAGTGGAATTTATGAAAAAGATTCAGGAGATTTTAAAGTCTCTGGAACTAAGGTAGAAGGATTGAATCCTAAAAAAGCTCAAGAGCTTGGAATTGCAATTATACATCAAGAGCTTAATATGTGCCAACATTTAACTGTAGCTGAAAATATGTTTCTTGGAAGGGAAGAATCTAAATTTGGATATATCCTTACCTCAAATATGAACAAAAAAGCAAAAGAAATGCTGGATATATTTCATTTAGATATAGATCCTAAGACAGTATTATCAAAGTTGCCAGTTTCAAAACAGCAGATGGTTGAAATTGCAAAAGCTATTTCTACAAATGCTCGTGTCATTATAATGGACGAACCTACTTCTTCTTTAACTGAAAGAGAAATCACGGAATTATTTGAAATAATTAAAAAATTAAAAAATTCAAATTGTGGAATAGTGTATATATCCCACAGACTCGATGAATTAAAATATATTGTGGATAGAGTCACTATTTTAAGAGATGGAAAGTTTGTTTTAACAAAAGATTTTAATGATACATCTATTGAAGAGATCATATCAAATATGGTAGGTCGACAGATAAAAGAAAAATACCCAAGAATTCAGTGCAAACAGGGTAAAAAAATACTTGAAGTCAAAAATTTAAATGCAGGTAAGCTTGTAAAAAATGTATCCTTTAACTTGTATGAAGGAGAAATAGTAGGATTTGCAGGGTTAATAGGAGCAGGGCGTACGGAACTTGTCCGAGCTTTGTTTGGAGTAGATAAAATTGATAGTGGCGAGATAATCTTAACTAATAAAACTCTTTCCATAAAGACTCCTATGGATTCTATTAAAGCTGGTATGGCTTGCGCTCCTGAAGATAGAAAAAAAGAAGGGTTATGTACAAAATTAAGCGTAAGAGAAAATATAGCACTTGCTAACTTAGATACTATTTGTGATTTTTTTGGAGTGATTAATAGAAAAAAAGAAGTAAAAATAACAGATAAGGCCATACATGATTTAAAAATAAAAACACCAAGTCAAACTCAAGAGGTTATGAATTTATCAGGTGGAAATCAACAAAAGATAGTAATAGGCAAATGGCTCGTTCGAAATGCTAAAATAGTTATTTTTGACGAACCTACAAGAGGTATCGATGTAGCTGCAAAGGTTGAAATTTATAATCTTATGAACGAATTAAAGGAATCAGGGATTGGAGTTATGTTTGTATCATCTGAAATGCCAGAAATACTAGGTATGAGCGATAGAGTAATAGTCATGTGCAATGGATATATAACAGGAGAATTTGACATAAAAGAAGCAACTCAAGAAAAAATAATGCGCTATGCAACTGAATATCATCATGGAAAAGAGGTGAATGAAAATGCAGGGTAAATCAAATGAAAATTCTTCAAATTTTAAAGGCTTTATACAAGAAATATTAGCAGCAAGAGGTATGGGTCAGGTTATATCTGTAACATGTGCTCTCATTGTTATGGTAATAATATTTGGTATCATAAATCCAAGGTTTTTATCTAAAGATAATATAGATAATCTTTTACGACAAGTAGCACCTATTTTGATAATAGGAATAGGACAATCCTATGTTTTAATAACTGGTGGAATAGATTTATCAATTGGATCTGTTGCAGGGATGAGCTGCATGGTATCTGCAACTCTTATGATAAAGGGTAATATATTTGGCTTTCCACAAGGAGCATGGGTTATCCTAGTAACAATCTTAACCATTTTATCTTGTATATGCATTGGTTTTATAAATGGAATATTGGTTTCAAAAGCAAAATTACCTGCATTTATTGCAACCCTTGGTACCATGATCATAGCAAGAGGTATAGCACAGCTTGTAAATGGCAAGAACACTGATAGCATAAGTTCAAATGGTTTTAGACAGTTTTTCTATTATGGAAAAGCAGGGATTTTTGCTCCTGTTTGGATTGCACTAATATTATTTATAGTCTTTGCTTTTATCTTATCTGCTACTAAAACAGGACGTCATACCTATGCTATAGGGAGCAATTACGAAGCTGCAAAGTTATCTGGAGTAAATGTCATAGTTGCAGAAGCCAAAGTGTATATATTCAGCTCTTTTTTAGCATCTATTGTTGGACTCATTTTAATGGCTCAGAGCGGAATGGGAACTATGGATTCAGGTACTGGATATGAATTAAACGCTGTTGCTGCATCTGTTATCGGAGGAGTAAGCACCATGGGAGGTCAAGGTCTCTTATTCGGAACAGTTATAGGCTCTTTTATATGGGGAGTTTTAAACAACGGACTTCAATTTGCAGGAGCTCCTCTTGCTCTTAGAAATTTAGTAATAGGTGTGGTTGTAATAATATCTGTTTTAATAGATAGGGTTGCAAGAGGAAATAAAGCGTTTTCAAAGGAAAATTTTAAATTTTCATTTAAAAATTCTAAAAAAGCCTAATTAAAAAGAATGGAGTGTATAAAAAATGAAAAAAAAGATTTTATCACTGGCTATGGCAGCTATTTTAGGAATTGTAACATTAGCAGGGTGTACAACCTCTGACAATAGTTCAAACACCACTTCATCAGAATCAAATGTAACAAATACTACTGTAGCAAATGCAGATACAACGACTGCACCAGCTACATCTCAAAATGCAAAAGTTTACCTTATTACAATGGATAGAATGGATCAGCACTGGGTATCTGTAGACCAAGGTGCAAAAGATATGGCACAAGCTCTAGGAATCGAATATAAATGGGATGCACCTGACGTTAAAGATAATGCAAAACAAATCGAAGCTGTGAACAATGCTGTAGCAGATGGTGCAAATTTGATTTTGCTTGCAGCAAATGACCCTGTTGCTATTTCTGAAGCTGTTAAAAATGCAAAGGATAAAGATGTTAAGATAATTTATGTGGACTCACCTGCAAATGAACCATCAATTACAACATTATCCACTGATAACTATAATGCTGGTAAACTTGCTGGAGAAACCATGCTAAAAGAATTAGAAGCAGCTGGCCTTACAAGTGGTTCAATCGGTATTATAGGAGTAAATACAGCAACAAATTCAACCATGAATCGTGAAAATGGATTTAAAGAAGCAATTGAAGCAAAAGGCGGATATACTTTGCTTGTAACTGAATATAAGGATGGTAATGCTGCAGCATCTCAAGAAGCAGCTGCAGGATTTATTACAGCAAATGATAATTTAGTAGGATTATATGGTACAAATGAAGGCTCAACTGTAGGAGTTGGAAATGCTATTAAAGCAGCTTCTGGAAAAAATATAATTGGAATTGGTTTTGATAAATCAGATTCAATATTAGGCCTCCTCCAAGATGGAAGCTTAAAGGCTGCTATGGCTCAAAATCCATATACAATGGGATTTTTAGGAATGGCTCAAGCTTATGCTTCATTAAAAGGATATAGCACAGGCCCTGCTGTTATAGATACAGGAGTTTCAATTTTAACAAAATAGTAAAATTAAATCTAATTTGTGGGTAATATATCTTGAAAATATATTACCCACAATTCTTTATTTCTAAAAATCGTCAATATAATTTTTGATTCTTATCTATAAAGTCGATAAAAATAATTTTAACTCATTTTATAAAACACAAAACCTTAATTTTATGAATATAATATGTCTTATTAAGTAAATATAAATATAATTTATTTATAAACATTAAGGAGGCTAAAATATGTCAAAAAATATAAATTTAGAAACTATAACTTTAGATGATTTTGAAAAATTAGAAGATGTAGTTGCACCATGTTATAAAATGCAAAGCCTTATGTCAGCTTACTATAAACTAGCTGCAGCTTATAATGCATCAACAGCATATGCAAACTACCAAGCAATACCAACAAGCTATCAAGCTTCAATACCTCTTGATGCTTCTTCAATTCCTTCAGGTCAAACAGCTATACCATCAGGTATGTTAGCTGGATATTAAATAACAATTAAATAACACATTTAGGGCTTTATTTAAAGCCCTTATACTATGTGTATCCAATATCTTTGAAATACCTTTCCATCGTCTTTATCTATTTCATCTTCTAAAATTCCTCCACATTTTAATATGGTTTTTGCTGATGCTATATTTGATTTATTACAAGTTATAAGTACATCTTTTATATTGAGTGTTTTACAAAACTCTAAAGCATCTTTAAGCATCTTTGTAGCATAACCTTTTTTTCTCTCTTTTGGAGAGACACCATAACCTATATGGCCACCATATGTAGAAAAATAATCATCAAGAACATGCCTCACTCTAAGGGTTCCCACGACCTTATCATCACATTCTCTTACAGCAAAAAACGTGGTTGTAGGTACATCTTCTGTAGTTTCAAGATCAAGATCAAAATTTATCTTATCTAACCATTCTTCATAAGATGTAGCAATATCTAAGCCTCCATCCCCATGTACAGCAAACTCTCCATTATCAAAATGGTCCTTTATATATAAAAGGGCAGATTCCTTATATTTTATTGTAGGAAAGATCAACTTAATATCATCCATGATTACACCTCTTCTTTTTTTAAACATAAAATAATTATAACATAAAACAAAAATCATAACATTTAATAAGAAGTTAGTTTAAACTAACTTCTATTTATGATAATATTAAATAAAAAGAGGTGATTTTTTGATCGACATTATGATTTTAATATTGATATTTGTTTTTTATGTGTTATTTATAGGAAGATCATTTTTGCTTATGAAAAAAGGTGTAAAGGTATGGGTATTATCTTCTTCAAAAGGTATTTTTGGAAAGATAATTGAATCTCTCCTAACTCCGCTTTTAATCTTATGGACAACAGAAATAGTACTCACTGCAATAGGAAAACCTCTATCTAAAGTTTCATATTTTTGGAACAATATCTATATAAGATATGCAGGATTAACATTGTGTACTCTTGGACTTATTATTTTTTTTCTTGCACTCTTATCTTTTGGAAATGCTTGGAGAATTGGTATAGATGAAGTAAACAGCAATGAGCTTATAACAGGTGGAATATTTTCATTTACAAGGAATCCAATATTTTTATTTATGGATATGTTTTTCCTTGGTACATTTCTTGTATATCCCAATATATTTTTTTTACTTTGTTTCATACTAATCATACTGAGTATCCACATACAGATACTCAGAGAAGAAAAGTTCTTAAGCATAAAATTTGGACAAAAATATGAAGAATATAAAAGGCAAGTGAGAAGGTATTTATAACAAAGGATATAAAAAAAGCATTTTAGATGCTTTTTTTATACCTTTTACACTTATATGTCTTCTATTTCTTTCATAGAGGGCATAGAAGGAATGCCGCCTTTTTTAGTTATACATATTGAAGCTGCTTTATTTGCAAATATTGCAGCTTTTTCTAAAACATCAATATCAATTTCTTCTATATGCTCATTTAAAGCTTTAAATTCATTCATAATATGATATATAAATGCCCCAGTAAAGCAATCTCCTGCTCCTGTTGTATCAACTACATTTATTGGATTTTTATTTATCTTTGTATTCGCAGGCATATATTTATATTCATTTCTATTTGATACATAGCATCCCTTTTCTCCTAAAGTTATTGCTAAAATACATATATTAGGATATTCACATATGACCTTTTCTATGGATTTTTCTATATCTTTCATACAAGTTACAAGTTCAAGCTCTTCCTCTGAAAGCTTAACTATATGAGATAAAAAAAGGCTTTTCTTTATATATTCTATAGCTTTATCTGTGTCATTCCAAAGGGGTTTTCTAAAATTAACATCTAAGGATATTATCTTTTTCTTTTTTATTGCATAATTAACGGCTTCAATAGTAGCACTTCTACATGGGTCATACGATAGAGAAACAGTGCCAAAATGCAAGATTTTTGTATTTTCTATTAAATGAAAATCAATTTCTTCCTTATTTAAAAATTTATCTGCACCACTTAAACGGTAAAATGAAAAAGAGCGATTATTATTTTTATCAAGATGAACAAATGCTAAAGTAGTTTCATATTTTTTATCTAAAACAAGCCCTTTTGTATCTACATCAGCATCGTCAAGCACATTTTTCAAAAAATTCCCAAAGTTATCTAGTCCTACCTTTCCAATAAAGCAGGTTTTAAGCCCAAGTTTAGATGCACACACAAGCATATTTGCAGGTGCTCCACCAGGATTTTGCTCAAACTTTGGATATCCTATATCATCCTTGTATACTGGGGTAAAATCTATTAATAATTCACCGATTGCTGTAATATCAAACATAAACATCCCCTCTTATTTTCCTTCTAAGCTCTTCTTTTTTAAGGCAAATAATTAAAATCTACTTTCTCATAGGACAATAATTCATCGAGCATATCTTGTCCATATTCTTTTAAAAGCTCTTCTTTAACGTTATCTATTACAGAAACTCCTTCTTCTTTATATATACTTTTAATAACTTCTGAAAATGTCTTAAATATATGACCGCAATGGTAGGTAAAGGGCATTTCATTTTCAATATTTTTTGAAATATCTGTATTTTTATCTATATTAGCATTTTTTTGTACAAAATCACAATAACCATCTGTATGAAGCACCTTATTTACTTCAAATTGCAAACAAGGATTAAATCCCCTAGAAATTGCTTTATCTATATGGTCACAGTAAACCCTTGCCCCAGTGAGAGCATCCATCTTTTTAAATTGTTCATGCCATGGACATTTAAAAACTTCATAATGATAGTGAGGTGAAAGAGAGATTAAATTTGTGGAGCTAAGATCATCTCTAGTAAAACTCCATTCACCATACTTATTGTAATTTATAAAATCAAGCTCCCTACCATCTCTTATGGTCCTTTGAGCCATCCTGCTCCCTCTTTGCTCTCCATACCTTTGCGTAGCAAGTATAAAAGTTTTTTCACCATTATTAGGAAACTTATCCACAAGTTGTTTATAAAATACAGCAGATATAAATGCATGCACTGATTCATTAAACATTAGTCCTCATTCCTTTCATCATTTTATAAAATAATAATATAAAAAAGGGACTGCAAGCAATCCCTTTTCTATTAATTCTAAAATTTCCAATTACTAAATCCTGCAATTATCTCCTCTTCAAAATAAAAATATAATGCTAAAATAGGAATAACATATAACACTGCTCCTGCAAATGGTGCCCCTAAGCTATTATTTAAGGTGCTTCCATTTAAGGCAAGGGATAGTGGATATAAAAAATCGTCTTTTAAAAAAATAAGCGGCTGTTCAACCATATTCCAGCTCTCTGCAAAGACCAAAACCAAGAGAGCTATTATACCAGGTTTTACAGCAGGTGCTATTATATGATAAAACAATCCTATAATTGAATTACTTTCAAGCTTAAAAGAATCTATAGTTTCATTAGGAACATATCTCATAAATTGCGTCAGTAAGAAAACACCAAAAGGTGAAAAAATCGCTGGAAATATGAGAGCTCTGTGAGTATTGAGCAAGTTCATAAACCTAAGCAATAAATAGTTTGGTAAGAGCGTAACTTGAAAAGGCATCATCATTACAATTATATATATAAAAAATATTAAATTCTTACCTTTAAATTTTATTTTAGCAAACACATAGCTTTGAGGAAATGCCACAATAAGGGTAAAAAAAGAAATTATTAAGCTTAATTTAACCGAGTTCCAAAACATCTTTATATAATCGTAATTTTCAATAAGGGTTTCATAATACTGCTCAAATGAAATTTGATTGGGTATTAATGATATGGATACTTTATCATCTGCACCTTCATTATTTTGATTTTCTTCAAGCATTTTATCTATGCTTTCAGGTTTTTTTATTACATTTTTATATATAGATTTTACTTCATTAGTTGACATAAAAGAATCTGCTATAGTTGCAATAAGAGGAAAGATAAACATTCCTGCTATAATTAAGATGAAAATATTTTTTACCATATTTCTTATAAAAATTAAAGCCTTCATCAATACCAAGCCTCCGATGCAACCTTATCTTGAATCTTATATCCAATTGCAACTATTATATAAACTACAAATGCAAATATTATAGCTCCAGTTGTTAAATTTTGATAATTTAATTTATCAAAATGATTTTTCATATAATGTTGCACTAAATATAAGTGGCTTTGAGGGTATGATGTGCCATAAAATAAATAAACTTCTTTAAATATTTTAAATGAATTAACAAGTGAAATAATAAATATAAAAAATACTGTGGGAAATATTAAAGGCAACGTTATATATAAATGTTTTTGAATGGTATTTACTCCATCTAAAGAAGCAGCTTCATAAATTGATTTATCTACACTTAAAAATGCCGCAGAAAAGAGTATAATATTATATCCACAATTTTTCCATAAAAATAAAAGATAAATAGGAATCCGCCCTGTATTGTTATGTAGAAGTTCATAGATATAACTATAATCACCAAATAAAATCTTCCATATTATTATAACTGATGCCGTAGGTAAGAGCATTGGTATAAAAAAAGCCGATTTAACAAAATCCAATGATTTTGATAGATTTACAATGACAATTGAAAGTATAAAAGAAATTGGTATAAGTAGCCCAACTCCAATAAAAGTAAACTGAAAGGTATTTTTTAAGGCTAGTTTAAAATAGTCATTTTGGAGAACTTCAATATAGTTTTTAAACCATACAAATTTTTTATCAAAGGCATTATTTATAAGTGAATAATAAATTGAAAAAATAAATGGCAATAGATAAAATAATATAAATCCAAAAGAGCATAAACCCATTATGATTAGAGATTTAGTTTCAAGATTAGGGTGATGAAGCTTTAAAGCCATATTTTTATAGATAGCATATATATCTAAATCACTTTTCTTTAACTTGCTTTTATGCCTTGTATTGGAAGATGATGTGCTCTTTTTAAAACTTGACTCTTTTTTTTGTATCTTATCTTTTTTACTAGAAGTATATCTTGATCGCCTACTAACCCTTTCATTTAAATCTATAGCTTCTTTGTGATTTTCTTCTTTAAAATCTTTTATTTCTCTATCTTTTATATTTAAATCAACAATATTCTGTGAATTAATATTATCATTTTTATTTAAAATTCTTATAGTAGGTTCTTTTAATTCATACTTTGTTATATCCTCGAATTCATCATCATCTAAACTTGTGATAAAATTTGAATCTATCTCTATATTGCTGCTCTTATTATAAATAGATTTGCCATTTAAAAATATAGGCTCAAAAATATCCTTATTATTTTCTTTCTGCAATTCTGAAAGAGTAGTCTTTGAAATATAGTTTTGATTTTTTTGAGAAGTAGAAGCTACTTCAAGTGAAGATTCTTTAGAATTTAAAAAAACAGACTCTTTAGGATCCTTTATTTCTTTATCTAAGCTATCTAATCTTCTTTTAAAATGCTTATTCTTACTTATTTTTTGTGAACTATTTCTACCTCTTTCTTGTTTTTTAAATTTAGACGGAAAGTTTAAAACCTCGTCTAAGATTGCACCAACTTTGCTTTTTTCTTTTTGATTCATCCTTCTACTCCGAGCCATGCTTACCCCTCCTT
The DNA here is from genome assembly GCA_031549525.1 of Clostridiaceae bacterium. Classification (GTDB taxonomy): domain Bacteria; phylum Bacillota; class Clostridia; order Clostridiales; family Clostridiaceae; genus WQUF01. Next base: position 21,423 of record JAVBPQ010000135.1, read on the forward strand.
AATTTAGGAGTCTTTACAATGGAAAACTTTTTTTCAAAAAAATCTAGGATTTTATTAAATAAATCACCTATTTTAATCTTGTTAATAACAATATTAAAATAGTATAAGAAACCTGCAAAGACTAAAATTCCCAAATAATTCAAAATAGCTCCTCCGTTTTTTATAAGAGCTTCAAATTTTGTGCCATAATTTGGCATAGTGTTAATGCTTACAATATAATTTAAAATTTTTGATTTCAATTCATCTATATTTATAAACCTTGATGGAATTAAATCAGGATTTATTATAAATTCAAATTTAACTTTATTATAAAAGTACAATATCAAAATTATACAAAAAGAATATAATATAAATTTTTTTATAAAAAATACCATATTATTGTCTATAAGTTTTTTTAAATAATACTTCTTAAAATCATTATTTATCTTTTCAATAGCATATTTAAAATCATTTGCTAGCCAAATTATCATATTTAAAGCTACTATAAAGAAAACAGCAAATTTTAAAATATCCATTTTTTGAATATTTTTTCTTGCTTCATAATCTAAGTTTTTTAAATACACTTCTTTTCCAATATTTTGAGAAAAATAATTTTGCATCCCCTTATTCATCATAAATCCATATCCAGCTTTTATTTTAAATAAAATAATGTACTCTCCAAATGTTCTTTGTACTTCTGTCTTTTCACTGCTTAAAGAATTATCTTTAGGCTCAGAGGGTTTTTCAATGGGAATAAAAACTAAAGAACTATCATCTCTATATGTTTTTGACAATTTACCTAATATAGACTCGTCATCTTCATATACCCCACATATAAGATATTCCTTTCCATCTAGTTCTACTTTTTCTCCAATACAATCTGTATTTAAGAAAAAATACACAGCTAATTTTTCATCGATTACTATATAATTCACTCTATTTTCATAATCTTCAGACCATATAAATCTTCCCTTTAAAAGTTTAAGATTTAAAAATTCATCGATATTTCCATCCACTTCATAATATCTCACATCTTTTGGATTTGTATATTTACTCTTTAAACTTCCATTGTTCGATTTATACATGGTACTTCCAAGTACATCTTCATTTACTAAAGGATAATCCTTAAATATCATAAACTCATCATAATTTGTAAGATCTGCTTTGATTAAAAATTTATTTTTTAAAACCATCAAAGAGCTTTCTATGTTTAACATACAAAATATACAGATTATTATTATAGTGATAAAAATAAAATGCCTTTTCATTATTCTGCCGCCTTGTTATTTAACATTACTCTCTGACCTTCAACTATTTCTCTATCTGTACCTGTTATTATTGTTTCGTTACCTAAAAGCCCTTCTGCTATACCTGTATATTTTGAATTATATTCACCTTTTTTAATCTGTACCTTTTTTACAGTTAGCTCTTTTCCTAAGAATCCATAATTCTCATTTAATATATAAACATATCCATCTGAAAAAATAGCTTCATTTGGCACTATTGCATTGTAGTTTTTGCTCTTTTTTTCAATCTTTATGCTCACATTTTGAGGTTTTGCATTTTTTAGTCTATCATAAGATTTCATAGTGACATACATATAGTTTTTGTCATTTTTTTTCTCAATGCTCTCTATTATACCATCCTCACTTGTTCCAAAAATTATAACTTTACATTTTGGATTAGTATCTATATAATCTTTAAGATTATTATACTGATCATCTGTTATAGTTGCAGTTATTTTTGTCGGCACATTTGAAGTCCTATAATCTATAAGACTACCTGCGCCATCATAGGTATCATTTTCTTGAACATATATCTTTGATATTATAGAATCTGAAGGAGCCTTTACTGTACTGTAATTATTTAAAAGATTGTTTAAATCGTCCAGCTCTTGTTGTTTTTTATTTATCTCTTTTTGTTTTTCATTTTCAGTTGTACCATTATATTCACCTGAATTTTTCATAGAGGTATAATCTTCTTGCATTCTAGTAAGTTCTCTTTTCATCTTTTCAAGCTGTCTCTCTTCAGATTCAATATCTATACTATCTTCATTATCATATACATCTTGTGTGTTTAGGCTTGAATTTGAAATAGACGTTGTCGAAATAACATTTGAGTTCCTTTTAGCATCATTAATTCTTTTTTGCAAACTTTGAACTTCATCGTTTTTATCATTTATTTCTACCTGCTTATCTTCTAAAGCTCTTTTAAGGTCTTTTCTAAAGCTTGTTAAATCTTGAGTTAGTTTTTCCATATCGATTTGAGCTTGAGATATTGACTCTGTAAGCTGAGTGGTATCAAATGCTATAAGTATATCAGCTGATTTAACAGAATCTCCTTCTCTAACATTTATTTTATTTATCTTTAATTGGAATGAATATTTTTTATCAAATTTTATTGTAGCACCATCAGTATAGTTAAATACAACATCAGATACTGTTTCATCATTGGAAATTTGACCCCCTTTTATCCTTTCAGTAACCACTTTAGGTGTCGTAAAATAAATTATAGTTTTAGAACTAAAAGTTACTAATATCATTATTGATATAAAGAAAATTGTAACTTTTCTTGCAATCTTCTTTTTAGTTTCCATTTTTGCACCCTCTCATAAGCTACATTTAATAAAACAGTATATACATTTTAGGTTTTGCTATTAAACTTAACTTATACCAAATATATAATGGTATAAGTTAAGTTTTAAAAAATACTTATAGTTTACTCTTCAATCATATTTTTAACTAAATTTATAATTTTATCTGCAGTATCTTCTGATGAAATTTTTCCTTCATTAAAATCATTTAATATTTTGCTTCCTGCATCAGAAAATAAGACTTCTACAGATGGTTTATATTTTGATAAAATATTATTATATATTCTCACATAGTCATCAGTTAACTTTTGATGATTGAATGCTTCCTCTAAAGCCTCATCAATATTTTCGCTCCCATTCTTAAGCTCTTCTTTTAAGTCAGCTTTTAAGATATCATTATACTTAAGCATATCTTTATAAATAGGCAATTCAGTCATAGCATCACGAGTTAATACAATATCCTCACTGTAAATATATGATAAAAGCTCTTCACAAAGCTCTATATTTTTGCTCTTCTTATTTATTGCAAGAAATCCAGTTCCTTGAGTAGAAAATTCTGGATTTTCCTTTGATATAACTGGAGGATTAATATTCTTTAATTTTGTATCATCAGGAGCAAGTCCATAACTAGTACCATAAGAAATCAAAAATGTGCTGGCGCTACCAAAGCCATTTTCATTTGTTTCATAATAAGCTGTGGAATTATCCTGTACAGTTTTTAATTTATTTAATGCATCGACAAGTTTAGCTTTATCGATGGTAACTTGTTTATTTTTAGCATCAACTGTAAAATTTATATAATCTATTAAATAGTTATATACAGTTTGGGCAGTCTGAAAATAAAGATCCTCATCTTTTTCTTTCACTTTATCTAAAATAGCAAAAAACTCATCATAGCTCCAATTTTCATCTGGTGGACTTATGCCTAATTCTTCAAACTTACTTAAATTGATAGTTAAAACATATGGATAAAAACTTGTAGGAACTCCAAAATAATAATCATCTCTAGAAACTACCTTTGTCAAATTTGGATTGATATTATTATTAAAATTATCCATTATCTGCTTGCTATCCTTTAGATTTACCATAACACCATTTTTAATGTAATTATCTACCTTACCTTCTGGCAAATAGAAAACATCAAAACTATTATCCTGAGTCATAACTTTAGCATTTAAATCATCATAGTATTTTTCAAAATCAACATCTTCAAAAGTTACAAAAATATCTGAATGCTTACTCTTAAATTTTTGAAGTGCTTTTCCAAAAACTGAATAATCATCTTCCACTATTGCTCCTTCTTGGGTATATATAACGATCTGTTTTTTATTATTAGCGTTTGCTGTTAAAGTTTCTATATCTAAAACTCTTATTTTCTTATCAAAATTCCCTAATAAATACATAACATTTCCATTTATCAGTAAACTAGAGAAATTAGAATCTGAAAAAGGAAGGATATTTTTAGATGAATTTTCACCATATTTCTTTTCGTAAATACCATTATAATCAAACATATAGAGCTTATCATTATTTTCACAATATTGAGTATCAGGAGCTATATTTAAAGATGAAACTTTTGAATCTTTTATCGATAAATCTTTATAATCATAAGAGGTTTCCTTTACTTCTCCACTTGTATCATAAGAGTATACCTTCAGTATATTATCTTTATATTTCATAATTCCAAATACATCAGCAATTCCTACCATTTTAACAGAATCTACATTTGAATCAACATATGCAAGCTCCATTCCACCACTTATACCTTCACTAGCAGCATTTTCCTGATACAAGAAGAAAACTTTATCGCCAGCGGCTACAGGTTTAGATACAAATATCTCCTTATCAAATTTTAATTCTTTAACCACACCCCCATCAGCATTCAATATCTGAATATTATTAAAATAAAAAACAAAGATATTGCTCTTAGTTGCGGCTAAATTTGCTACATTTCCATTTGGTAAAGCAACATTTTTTATGAGCTTACCAGTCGAATCTAGTATATCTAGTGATACTTTGACATCATCTAAAGCATCCTTTGTTTCATCACTATTATCGTTATTTAAATTTTCACTTGAAAAATCCATATCAATACCATAAAATCTACCATTTTCATCTGCAGTTATATGTGAATATTCTTTTTCTAGTGAAATTGTAATATCTTTTTCTCCACTTAAAGCGTTATTATTCGAAGTGCCAGCATTGTTACCAGTATTACCGCTATTACCACCATTACCAGAACATCCTGCAAGTAATCCAATTATTGTAATGCAGCTCAATACCACACTAAAATATTTCTTTTGTCTCATAAAAATCTTCCTTTCAATTTAGTTCTTCATATACGAATAAAGTCATATCTTTTCCCATAGTTAAATATTTACAGATTTTAATAGCATCATTACAATATCTCAATATGCTTGCTTTAACCTATTTTATTCCTTAATAAGAAATATATTATATTATTATACAAAACAAAAAAAAATATCAAATCTTTATTTTTAAAAATATATTTACATTTATTCTTTTACATTTTTATACTTATTTTCATACCATCAATATCACAATGTGTTAAATGATCTCTAATATTTTTGAAAAAATTAACAAATTATAAAAAGTAAGTTTTGCTAATAATATTAAATTTATATATTATTTTTGGATAAGATGCCATATAAAACTTCTGTACATAAATATTTTATGTTAATTTTTTATATTTGATGATTTTATTATAATCCTTATCTCCTTAATAAAATTATTAAACTTTTATTAAATTTAATAATTTTATTAAATATATGAAATATTACAAAACAATTTTATATAAAATATATAATTTTAATATAATTTAACTATTTTTGTTGTATATATTTTTTATGAAATATTTTTTTAAATAAAAAATCATTTTTTAACTTTTGCTTTCATATACATGTAAAATTGAATAAATGTAAGGAGTAATTTTTATGACAAATACTTTAAATGATTTAGGACTTGATATAGAAATAATCATTGGAAAGGATTTCTCTCCTAAACAAAGAGCAAAAAATGATCCTTTAAGGGCAAAGATAATCGATTTAGGTGTTGACGATAAGGGTGATATAACTGAAGAAGAGAGAAAA
>JAVBPQ010000185.1:0-18947 GCA_031549525.1 Clostridiaceae bacterium
TGCAATAAAACTGTATAACAAATATGGATTTAACACAAAAGATACCTTCGGTGAACTTCAAATGAGAAGAACGATTTACTGATAGTATAAGCAGAACAAAATGGCTATGCGAAAGTATCAGTAACCATACAAGAAATAATTGGATAATCAAATTTAAATAGAAAGGTAAGATATATGGAAAACAAATTTCAGGTAATATGTGATGAATACGCACATAATAAGTATTTTAGTGGTGCATGTTTGATAAAATCCAAAAACGAGACCTTGTTTGCAGGTGCTTATGGTTATGCAAATCGGGCGTTTCACATTCCTAACCGGATAGATACAAAGTTTGATGTTGCATCAATAACTAAAATATTTACTGCTGCAACTGTTTTATCACTTGTAGAGAAAGGTTCTTTTGGGCTACATGATAAGATTACGGACATAATAGATTTACAAGGTACGGCTATCCCAAGCGATGTAGAAATACATCATTTGCTGAATCAAACTTCTGGCATAGCTGACGATGCCGATGAAGAAAATGGAGAAAAGTATTCTGATTTATTCATAGAGAAACCTAACTATGCAATAAGATCATGCAAAGACTTTTTACCTAATTTTATGTATAAAAAACCCAATTTTGTAGCTGGAACGAATTTAAGATATAATAACTGTGCATTTATCCTTTTAGGGCTTGCCATCGAAAAGGTTACTGGTATGGATTGCCGAGAATATATGTCAAAGCATATCTTCGAACCCTGTGGTATGAAAAATACAAAATTTCAAGCTATGGATGAAATCAATGAGAACACAGCTGAAGGTTATATTGCATTGTATGACAGCAACAATAAGTTTACTAGGTGGAAGAAAAACATTTATTCTTATCCTCCAATTGGAGCACCTGATGGTGGTATTTACACAAATTGCGAGGATTTAGATATATTCATCAGAGCGTTATCTTGCGGCAAAATTTTATCAACTCCCTATACCACAGCTCTCTTTAGCCCTCAAAGCAGTTTCACAAAGCCGACACGTTGGAAACACGTTCCAAATACGGCGTTTAGATATGGCTATGCATTTGAATTTTATGAAATTGATGGTCAGATATTCAATTTATTCAAAGATGGTCTTAACGACGGTGTTGCTGCTATGTTTGTTTATTATCCGAAAGCAGACTTAACAGTCTCAATACTGGCTAATCAATATTGTAATGTATGGGCAATGAGCAGAGAAATGCAAACAATTATCTATGACGAGTTTTATCATAAACTTGGATAAAACTTAAAGACATACCATCATTTTCTTAAACTGGTATGTCTATTGGTATTTATATAGTAGTAATATTCATACTAATACTATTCAAACAATTCCCTTAAAAATCTAGATTTCTCCCTCTCTCTTCCCATATAATTTTTCACATAATGTATATTCAATTTATCCTTAGCTCTTGTAACCCCAATATAAAATATCCTTCTCTCCTCTTCCACATCTTCACTTGAGCTTTTATGAGGTAAAAAATCTTCGCAAGCATTTAAAATATGTACTTCATCAAATTCCATTCCCTTTATCCCATGTATTGTACTTACTATTATAGGGCTCTTTTCATTATATAAGGACTTTTTTATATACTCTAAGAATTTCAATATATCGCATATCTTATAATCATCTAAATCAAGGTCTTTTAGAATATCACTAAACCCTTTAAAATTCAATATCCTATTATAATAAGGTATCCTCTGAAAAAACCTTACAGCACTCATATCGTCAGAAGCCCTAAGAATATTGACAAGGGCCTGCAAAACAAATAATCTTCTCCTCTTAAATAAAGAAATCTTCATATCTCTACATATTTTAAAAACATCCATATCTTCCTTCTCTAAAATAGTTTCTTTTTCAATTTTAGAGAGAAACATTGCTATATTTACAAAAGCTATTTTATCGCTAAAATCCAAAGAAAACTTCATTAAATCAATAAAGCTCTTAACCACATGAAAGTCCATAAAGCTGAGCTCATCTTTAACGTTTACTGCTATGTTGTTTTTAAACATAAAGTACAATATAGGTATTATCTCCTTATTGGTCCTCATCAAAATACCACAGGTATTGTCATCCTTTAAACCTTTAACTTCATCTATTAAAAGCCTATATACATCATCCTCATGCTCATGATCTAAAACCTTGATATCTCCATCCTTTTCTCTAAAATAATTGATATCTTTATCATTTCTCTTCTTATTATATTTTATCAAATTTTTAGACATCAAAACAATATTGCGTGAGCATCTATAATTTATAGGTAGATATAACTTTATGCCATCTTTAAAATGCTCATCAAATGTCACCATATATTCAGGGTTTGAGCCTCTAAAAGTATAAATGCATTGATCCTCATCTCCAACTGCAAATATAGAGGAATTTTTAAATTTCTTAAGCATATAAATTTGTTTATCATTACAATCTTGAAACTCATCCACTAAGATATTTGTATATTTTCTAGAATACTTTTCTATCATATCCTCTCTCTCAAACAGCTTGATCACTTCATCCTCTAGATCATCAAAATCAAAACATGAATTTTCTAGTTTATATAGCTTATACAATTTCATAACTTTATCCATTTTATAGATATTATTGCTTAATCTCTTAGACTCATTCACAGCCTTTCCTGTGAGATCATGGAGGATTTTCTTTATTATTCTTTCTTTCTCGGTTTCAGAGATTATGTTCATCTCAAATCCTTCTGATCTTAATATCCTATAAAACAAAGAGTGAAAAGTTCCAAAAAAGGGAGATTGCCCTTTAAACATCTTTTGAAATCTATCCTTCATATTTAAAGCAGCTTTTTTTGTAAATGTGATTATACAAATTTTATCTGGCTCTATTCTATCCCTATCTATCAAATCAACGACTCTATTTACAATAACAGTGGTCTTGCCAGACCCAGGTGCCGCCACCAGCAAAGTGTTTTTTTCTCTTATTTTTACTGCATCTTTTTGAAATTCATTTAAATTAATCATAGATCTTCCCTGATTGCTTTTTTATAATTTTTAATATATATTGATTATGTACTACTTTTTACAATATATTTCAGAAGGTGAATTATGAGTTATAGAAATTTTGATTTACAAAATGGAAGAAATCTTACAATGCTTACAGACTTTTACGAGATTACTATGGGAAATGGTTACTTTAAAAACAATGTAAAGGATCAGATAGCATATTTTGATATGTTCTTTAGAAAAATACCTGATGATGGAGGTTATTGTATTTTAGCAGGGCTTGATCAGGTTATAAAATACCTTAAAGAGCTTAAATTTAATAATGAGGATATCGAATATTTAAGGAGCAAAAAAATATTCCATGAAGGCTTTTTAAATTATTTAAGAGATTTTGAATTTTGCTGTGACGTATGGGCAATACCAGAAGGGAATCCTGTATTTCCTAATGAGCCTCTCATAATTGTTCGAGGACCAATTATTCAAGCTCAATTTATTGAAACCATGATACTCCTCACAATAAACCATCAAACTCTAATCGCTACAAAGGCTTCTAGAATTTGCAATGCAGCATCCTATCGAAATGTCTTAGAATTTGGTTCAAGGCGTGCTCAAGGCTATGATGGAGCAATATTTGGCGCAAGAGCAGCTTATATAGGAGGATGCTCTGCAACTTCATGTACCATAGCAGAAGAGCTCTTTGATATACCAGCAACAGGAACCATGGCACATAGCTGGGTACAGCTTTTTTCCTCTGAATATGAAGCATTTAAAGCTTGGGCTGAAGTATATCCTGAAAATTGCAGCTTTTTGATCGACACATATAATGTTTTAAAGTCAGGCCTTCCAAATGCCATCAAGGTATTTGATGAAGTAGTTACAAAAAAAGGAGTAAGACCAAGATCTGTCCGAATAGATAGCGGAGATATTACATATCTTACAAAAGAATGCAGAAAAATATTAGATGAATCAGGATATAAAGATGTTAAAATCTTAGTATCAAATTCCCTTGATGAATATATAATACAAGATGTCTTAAGGCAAGGAGCCAAAATAGATATGTTTGGCGTTGGCGAGAGGCTTATTACTGCAAAATCAGAACCTGTCTTTGGAGGTGTGTATAAACTCACAGCTACAGAAATATCTGGAGAAACAGTTCCAAAGATAAAAATTTCTGAAAATCAAGAAAAGATAATAAACCCAGGCTTTAAAAAGGTATATAGAATATTCGATAAGAAGACAGATATAGCCCAAGCAGATTTAATAGCACTTTATGATGAAGAATTTGATTTTACAAAGCCCCTTGAGATATTCGACCCTATATACACATGGAAGCGAAAAGAAATCACAAATTACTATGTAAAAGATCTATTGGTTAAGGTATTTGAAAAAGGAAAGTTAGTCTATACTTCCCCATCAGTATCTGAAATAGCTGCTTTTTCAAAAGTTGAACTTAAAAAATTATGGCCAGAGGTTTTAAGATTAGAAAATCCTCATATATACTATGTGGATCTATCTAAAAAGCTTTGGGATACAAAAAATGAAATGCTTATGAGCTACTCAAAACAATTCTAAAATAAAGAGCCCCTTTTCTGTAAGTTAAAGGAGGCTCTTTAATTATTTTGTTGAAATGTATGTTCTTATATATTAAAATATAACTAATTAGCTATTTTAAGAGGTGAATATTATGAAGGATAAAATTATTCTTATAAATAGTATTCCAAATGTGCTTGAGGAATTTTTAAATTATCTACTCTCTATTAAAGGAAAATCACAAAACACTATAGATGGATACAGAACTGATTTAGTTTTATTTTTCAAATATTTAAAATCAAGGAAAAACCCAGTAAAAGATGATGAATTTCTCAACATAAACCTAAGTGATATAGACATAGATTTTATAAAAAACATCAAGCTTTCTGATATGTATGGGTTTATAAGCTTTGTAGGCTCAAAGAGAAAAAATGGTAATCACTCTAAATCAAGAAAAGTTGCTGCTATAAAATCCTTCTACAAATACCTCCATCAAAAAGCAAGGCTCTTAGATGAGAATATAGCAATAGAACTTGAAAGCCCTAAAATTTCAAAGAGAAACCCTGTATATCTTTCCTTAGATGAGAGCAAAAAACTTTTAAAAAATATAGATGGGAAGTTTTATGAAAGAGATCTATGCATAATAACTTTATTTTTAAATTGTGGCATGAGACTCAGCGAACTCTGTGGCATAAACATTTCAAATATAAAAGACGATACCTTAACAGTAATTGGCAAAGGAGATAAGGAAAGGACAGTTTATCTAAATAACTCATGCCTTAAAGCCATAGATATATATTTAGGAAAAAGATCAGAAGTTAAAAATAAAATAAGAAGTGAATCTAAAGATGCTCTATTTATAAGCAAAAATTATTGCAGAATAGATAAGAGAAGTGTTGAAAGAATAATCAAAAAACACGTCCAAAATGCTGGACTTAATTCAAAGCTATCACCACATAAATTAAGGCATACAGCTGCTACTCTCATGTATAAATACGGAGATGTAGATATAAGAAGCCTTCAAAAGATATTAGGCCATGAGAATATATCCACTACACAAATATATACCCATGTTGATGATGAAAAGCTTAGAGAAGCTGTGAGTTTAAATCCGTTAAATATATAGATAGGAGTACTTTATGGAAAGAAATAAAAGCTTAGGATCTAAAACTGCTTTTAATTCAAAAGCATTGTTTAAAATGTACATATTGTCAAGACTTGTTAAAGGTGAAACCATATATGGAAACCTCATTTATGAAGATCTAAAATCGTTATTTAAAAGCACATTTTTTTCTCCTTCATATTCTGTCATCTATGATACCCTTCATAGTTTAGAATACAATAACTATATCTCAAGCACTTGGACTGGGTCTTCAGATATAAAAAATAGACAAAAGAGAGTGTATAAAATAACCGATAAAGGCATAATGCATTACAATTCTGTGGTAGCAAGCTTTGTAGATGATTTAAAATCAAATAAATTTGTAATAGAAAAATTCATTTCACTTTTATCATAATATTAGAACACAGGTTTGTTAATATTCAATAACTATGATATACTATATATAATTTATTTTAATTTAGGATGTGTGATTTATGTCGAACAGAGGAAAACAAAAAGAAGTTTTTGAATTTATAAAAAACTATATATCACAAAAAGGATATCCTCCTGCTGTAAGGGAGATATGTGCAGCAGTTGGCCTTAAATCTACTTCTACTGTACATGGACATATAGAAAATCTTATAAAAAAAGGGCTTTTGAAAAAAGATCCTACAAAGCCAAGAACTTTAGAATTGACAGATAAAAAACAGCTCATATCCATCCCCATTGTTGGAACTGTTACAGCTGGAGTTCCTATTTTAGCAGTAGAAAATATACAAAATGAATTTGTGCTCCCTATAGAATTTACTAAATCTAATGAAGATCTATTTATGTTAAAAATAAAAGGAGACTCTATGATCGATGCTGGTATCATGGATCAAGATCTTGTAATCGTTCAAAAGCAAGAGACAGCTGATAACGGCGATATAGTAGTAGCTTTAATTGAAAATGATGCTACAGTTAAAAGATTTTTTAAAGAGGAAGACTACATAAGATTGCAGCCAGAAAACAAGAGCATGAAACCAATAATAGTAAAAGACTGCAATATTCTTGGCATATTGATTGGACTATACAGAAAATTTTAAAAAGCTCCTGCTAATAGATATTAGCAGGGGCTACATTTTCATTAAACATCTTAAATTTTCTTATCATATCAAACTTAGTATTTAAATTATAATTATACTTATTATTTCTTATTTCCTCTAAAATACCTCTGTTCATCTCTATAGTTAACCTTACACTTTGAATGCAATCATCTGAAAATAAATATAAATTTTTTTCTGCTACAGCTAAATTATTTAAAGCATAATTTGCTATAAATTCCCATATATTTGTAAAGTTATTGTTTATAATTCCTTTACTCAATTCTATCTTTGAATATTTAAACCTTTGAAATAAAGAAGCAGGTAGATAAGTCCTTCCATTTTCAACATCAGATCTTAAATCCTTAAGTATTGAAATCATCTTTACTCCATTCCATAGCTCTGATATGGTCCTAGTAAGTAAATCAATCTCTTCTTCATCCATATTTTCTTTTTTGAATATTGGCATGAGCATAAGTCCAAAGGACGAACCATCATAAAAACAGTACCTCGTAAGATCATCCATAGAGATTATACCTTTAAAATCTAAATTCAATCTATTGCCATTTATCATATTTTTAAATGGCTGAATACTCATATCATATTCATTAAAAACACCTCTAAGAGCAATCCACATAGGTTCTTTAATATGTAAACCGCTCTGAAATTGAAGCAATTTACTCTCTATATCATCTAATATCTCAATATCATTATAAAAGGTTATAGCTTTTTTAACTTCAATCCAAAAATTATACAAAACATAAGAAGAATATCTCTTCTTAAGTGGTAAATCCTTAAAACAATAATATAAAGTAAGATTTTCTTCTAACATATTTTTTTCACAAAATAATAAATTATCATCAATAAGCACTTTATCCCCTCCTAAACAGAAGTTTATTAACAAATTTAATTTAAACAATATTTTATTAAAAAAATATATGCAAAACGCAAATAATATCATTTTATGATATTATATTATCACATACATTGCTATTTATGTCAATAAAAACTCTTTAAAGTCGATTATTTTGTGTTTAAAAAATAATTTTTCAAATATATTATTATTTAAATATAATTTTACGCATACTATATTAAACTTTTATTATTTCAATAAACATTTTAATTCAAAATAAATACATCTTATCAAAAAAATTATAACTATTTTGTAAAAATTCGTTTTATGAATTTTTAACAGTTCTTATATGCTTTATTATTTTCAAAAAATATGTTATAATTATATAAATAATTTTTTACATATTTAATATTAACTCTATTATTTTATATTTTTTTGGAGGATATTTAATGAAATCTAAAATACAAAATGATGAAATGGCTTTAAGTAAATTAAAGAAGAGCAGCAATAAAAATAATGCTAAAAACTCAGAAATAAAATTACAAGAAATAGATAATAGTGAAAAATACACACTTATCCTTAAAACCATCGATAATATTTACTTAAAGATGGACAAGATGGATGATAAATTAGATAGTACTGTAAGATGGGTAAGCAATATGTGTATTGCAACAATTTTAGGCATAGTTGCCATAGTTATCAGCATAGCTGCAATCGCTTTTACTCTTGTGAATAGATTATTAAAATAATAGATTAATAAATTTATATCCTTGCACTTATAGGTTTTATATAAAAAGGGATAAAGCTTTGGCTTTATCCCTTAAATTCTATTTAAAATATCTATCTAACAATCCTTTAAAAGCAGCTCCATGTCTTGCTTCATCTTTGCACATTTCGTGTACAGTATCGTGTATAGCATCATAATTTAATTGTTTTGCAAGAGTAGCTAAATCCTTTTTACCTTGACATGCACCATGTTCAGCATCAACTCTCACCTTCAAATTTTCCTTAGTTGAATCGCATACTACTTCACCTAAAAGCTCAGCAAATTTTGAAGCATGTTCAGCTTCTTCCCAAGCTATTCTCTTATATGCTTCTGCAACTTCTGGGAATCCTTCTCTATCAGCTTGTCTACTCATTGCCAAATACATTCCTACTTCTGTGCACTCACCCATAAAGTTAGCCTTTAAACCTTCAATAACTCTCTCATCTACGCCTTTTGCTACTCCAATTTTATGCTCATCAGCCCAAGCCATTCCTTCAGCTTTTTCTACAAATTTACTTGCATTAGCTTTGCATATTGGACAAGAATCTGGAATACTACCTTCTGCAATATACCCACATACAGTACAAACATATTTTTTCATAAATAATAACCTCCACTTGATAATAATAATTATTAATTAATTTAAACTATCTTTATTATATATCAACAAAATTAATAAATCAATAGGTTTGTCTATGCTAACCTTAAGAATTTTCAAAAAGTTCTTAATTAAAAAATCTACCCTAAATAAACAGGGCAGACCTTTTTTAAAATGCTATTTATGTTTTAACACCTTTAATCTAAAGAATTCTTCTCTATCCTTTTCTTCTAATATATCGCTGATATTTTTTATTATCTTTTTAAATTTAGGAATCTGAATGTTCTTTAAAGCATTTGCTCTTTTTTGAGTTTTCTTAATTTCCATAGCAAGTTTAAATATGGTATTTTCTACTTCTACCATATCGTATAAAACATATTTAACTTCATTAAATTTATCATAAGCTATATCCATAGCTATATCTGAAGAATAAAAGCTATATCTTGTCCTTATACTCTCTCTGTCATATTGAACTCTTGGTATCTCTACTCCCATTACAGAATGGTATAAAATAGAAAAGCTATCTGCTTCAGGTATTGTTATGGCAATGTCTTCAACTCTTGAAATCCCTATTGCAATGTTTGCCCTCTCAAGAGCATAATAAGCTTCTCCAAAAATCCTATTCACAGTGCTTTGAAGATTTTTTGCACGATCCACATAAGACATCATTTCTTTTATCAATATGTTTCTCTTTTTATCTAAAAGCTCATAGCTTTTCTCAGCAAATTTTAAAGAACTCTTTGTCTTTAATAAGTTTGATTTCGTAGGGGTGATATTTACCATGCTATTTTCCCCCTTTGTACATTTTCTCCAAAGTCTCAGGTCTTACCCTATCTAATTCTCCCTTAGGAAGTATAGAGAGCATCTCCCAAGCTAAATCTAAAGTCTTATCTATATCTCTATTATCATTATAATTTTGATTTATAAAATTATTTTCAAAAGCTTTTCCAAACTCCAAATACTTTTTATCAACATCTGAAAGCTCATCTTCGCCTATTACCTGAGCAAGTGCCACAACATCTTGCACTCTAGAATAAGAAGAAAATAACTGGTTTGATACTTCAGAATGGTCTCCTCGTGTATACCCTTCTCCAATACCATCCTTCATAAGCCTAGATAATGATGGTAAGATATTTATAGGAGGATATATTCCATTTAAGAAAAGCCCTCTATCTAAAAGTATCTGTCCTTCAGTTATAAACCCAGTTAAATCTGGAATTGGATGGGTTATATCATCATTTGGCATGGATAAAATAGGGATTTGAGTTATGCTGCCCTTTTTCTCCCTTAGCATTCCAGCTCTTTCATATATTGAAGCAAGGTCTGAATAAAGATATCCAGGGTATCCCTTTCTGCTTGGCACCTCTTCTCTTGATGAGCTTAATTCTCTTAGAGCCTCGCAATAGGATGTCATATCTGTCATAACCACTAAAACATGCATTCCTTCTTCAAAAGCAAGATATTCTGCACAAGTTAGGGCGCATCTTGGAGTAACTATCCTCTCTGCTATAGAATCATCAGCAAAATTTACAAACATAACCACCTTATCCATGACACCAGCTTCTTCAAATGCATTAAAAAAGAAATCTGCATCATCGTGTTTAATGCCCATAGCCACAAAGACTATAGCAAAACTCTGTTCCTCAGCCTCTACACCGCTTAATTTAGCTTGACTTACTATCTGAGCTGCAAGCCTATTATGAGGTAATCCATTTCCAGTAAATATAGGCAATTTTTGACCTCTTATAAGTGTCACAAGACCATCGATTGAAGAAATTCCAGTTTGGATAAAATTACGTGGATATTTTCTTGCAATAGGATTCATAGCTGTACCATTTACATTTAAGAGTTTATCCGAATATATAGGGTCTCCATCATCGATAGGCTCCCCTAATCCATTGAATTTTCTTCCAAGCATATCTTTAGATACAGAGAGTCTTAAAGGCTTTCCTAGAAAATCTACCTTTGTATTGCTCACTGAAATATCAGATGTCTGTTCAAACACTTGTATTATAGCTTTATCATCAAATAATTGAACAACCTTTCCCCTTCTATAATCCTTCTCATTGACTATTATCTCCACCATTTCATCATAAGAAACATCTTCCACTTGGGTCACAATGAGCAGTGGTCCTTGAACCTTTTCTATATTAAAATAAAGTTTTCTCATACACACCTCTACACGTAACTTTTAATTAAATCATTAAAAAAGCTCTGTATCTTTTCAATCAATTCTTTAAGAGGGTTTAAATCCTCATTTGATACATTGTATTTCATCTTATACATAGAATCTAACAGCTCTCCGTCTAAAACCTTAGAAATTGGAGCTCCCTTTTTTATAACTTCATTTGCGCCATCATAAAATACCTTTATAGATTTTAACATATAGTACTGTTTTTCAAGGGTTACATAAGTATCATCCTTGTGATAAGCGTTTTGCTGAAGAAATCCTACTTTTATTAATTTAGATACTGCAAGTATAAGCCTCTGGTTATCAGGCAAAACATCCTCTCCTACTAATTTTACGATTTCAAGGAGCTTATCCTCTTGAAATAAAAGCTTCATCATCTCTTCTCTTAGCTTTATAAATTCAGTATTTAAATTTACAATAAACCAATCATCTAAGGCGCTTTTATAGTCACTATAGGAAGAAAGCCAGCTTATTGCAGGATAGTGTCTTGCATTTGCAAGGCTCTTATCTAAAGCAATAAATGCCCCTATAAACCTTCTTGTATTTTGAGTTACAGGTTCTGAAAAATCCCCTCCAGCAGGGGAAACAGCTCCTATTATTGTAACAGAGCCATCTTGACCATTTAATGTTCTAATATCTCCTGCTCTCTCATAAAACTCCGCAAGCCTAGATGGAAGGTAAGCAGGATAGCCTTCCTCGGCAGGTATCTCTTCAAGCCTTCCTGATATTTCCCGTAATGCCTCTGCCCACCTTGAGGTCGAATCTGCCATTATGGCTACATCGTATCCCATATCTCTATAATACTCAGCTATTGTAATACCAGTATAGATAGATGCTTCCCTTGCAGATACAGGCATGTTTGAGGTATTGCCGATCAATAAGGTTCTGTTCATAAGACCTTTTCCAGTTTTAGGGTCAATGAGTTTAGGAAAATCTTCTAAAATTTCCGTTATTTCATTGCCTCTTTCACCACATCCTATATATACGATTATGTCAGCATTTGCCCATTTAGCAAGCTGATGCTGTATCATAGTTTTTCCAGTACCAAACCCTCCTGGAACTGTTATGGCACCACCTTTTGCTATAGGAAAAAACGTATCTAGTATTCTTTGGCCAGTTATTAAGGGAGTTGTCAGCCTCTTTCTCTCTTTTATTGGTCTTGGCACCCTTACAGGCCACCTTTGATACAGCTTTAATTCATAAGTTGTTACTTTATCGCTTAATTCCACAATCACATCTTCTAATCTATACTTACCGCTTTTTTTAACCTTTGTAACACGCCCTGATATTTTTGGGGGAACCATGAGTTTATGCACTATCAAATCAGTCTCTTGAATTGTTGCATAAATATCTCCTTCCTTTAAATCGTCAGATATATTCACCCTTATATCAACATCCCATTCCTTCTCTTCATCTATGGATATAAGACCTACACCCTCTGGAAGAAAACCATAGCTTATTGAATTTAATTTTTCAAGTGGGCGTTCAATACCATCAAAAACATTGTTTAATAGCCCTGGACCGAGTTTTAAAGAAAGGAGATTCCCTGTTGACTCAATATGCTCTCCTACCTTTACTCCAGAAGTATCTTCATATACCTGTATGGTTGCAAAATCATTTTCTAAGATTATTATCTCACCTATCAATTTTTTTGTTCCTACGAGGACCATCTCTCTCATCTTAAATCCAGTCATGTTCCTTGCTTTAACTACAGGACCGTTGACACCATAAATATATCCATTATTAACCATTTTCCACCTCAAGCTTCTTTGCTATAAATACTTTTATATTCTTCTTAGTATTTTCAAGCTTTAACCTTAAAGAATTATCTATCAAAAATCCTCTTTCTAAGTTCAAAAATAAGATCCCGCCTAATATATCATCTTCATTTTTTAAAAAACTAAGTTTTAGATTATTATTTTTATTTTTTCTTATCATATTAGAAATAATTTCTTCATCTCTCTCTAATGCAGACAAAGTATATTCTCCATCAGAAAGTTTTAAGACAGTATGGTCGAACATCTCTTTTAAATAATCTTTATAGGATGGGCTTTTGATAAATTCATTTAATTTATCTACAACCTCATTAAGAACCTCATTAAACATCTGATTTTTCATATCAGAAAATAATTTATTTGTCTCTTGCCTTTTAGAAGATAGAGCTCTCTTATATTTTATATTATTAGATTCAGTAAACGCCTTTATTTCTTTCTCTCTTCTTTCTTGCAATTCATTCCTTTTTAAGGATATATTAAGTTCATTATCTTCTCTTAATTTTTTCATTTCCATATCATATTTTTCATCTATTTTTTCTTTAATCTGTTTTGAAAAAAATTCTAATTTTTCTTCAAGCGTCATAAAAGCCACCTTCTTTATAGTTTTAATCCAACAGCCTCTTTAACATATGACATAAGCCAATCATCAGTTTTCCTGCTGCCATGCCTGTCTGGAATTTCAACGATAAGTGCCCCTTTTTTAGAAAGCTTAATCTGCATAATCTCCTCAGGAACAAGCTCTGAAGTCTTTTCAGTGACTAAAATCATAAATATTTCAGGATCTTTTCTTAATTCATTTAATTTACTTATAACCTTATCTTTATCGTGTATGACTTCACCCTTTATACCAACTATGGACATGCCAACTAAAGTATCAACATTATCACTTATTAAATAAGCTTTCATAAAAATCACCTTACAATCTAGAGAGTATCATAATGGATATCAAAAGACCATAAATAGCAATACCTTCTGCAAGTCCGACATAGATCAAGGTCTTTCCAAGGAGGGTTTGATCTTCTGAAACAACTCCAAGAGCTGCAGAGCCAACTTGACCAACTGCATATCCTGCTCCAATACATGCAAGACCAGTACATAATCCACAAGCTAGATATCCAAGACCTGCTGATGGATTTACTGCGCCTATTGCAGATTCTGCATTAGGTATTGTGCCAGTTAATCCTAATGCTATTTTAGGTACTAAAACTAATATAGCAACAGTTACAACCAAGATAAATAATGCAATATTTATTCCTAAAGCTTTTTTTATAGTACCTTTAGAGCTAACTCCCTGATTTTTCTTCTTATTTATTCCATAAAAAATAGTATAAATTACAATAAATAACATTAAAATTAATGAAATAGTTAAATATATCATATATTTCCTCCTAAAATTTTAATTGTTTATAATATACTCGATGGTTTTTTTCTTAACATTTTCGTCT
This sequence comes from Clostridiaceae bacterium, assembly GCA_031549525.1. Classification (GTDB taxonomy): domain Bacteria; phylum Bacillota; class Clostridia; order Clostridiales; family Clostridiaceae; genus WQUF01. Next base: position 14,324 of record JAVBPQ010000185.1, read on the forward strand.
ATCACATAGTTTAAATTGATTGGAGTAAATTCTTTTCCTTGGCCTTCAAAATATTTACTAAAAAGCTCATAATATTCAAGCCTTAACCCTTGTATAAATACCACAAGCCCTTCTAAGATTATTATAAGAGTGTTTCCTATAATATACACTAAAAGGCTTTTTAATCCAAAATTTTTCTCCATCATCTTTGCAATACTAGAAACGGCTAAAAACAAACCCACATGGTTTAAAGCAAAAGCTCCAACCCTTATAAATGAAAGAGTATTTGACAATATATTCATAACAAGCTCATATATGCCAAAACCATTTTCAACAAAATAGTCTCCCTTTTTTTCATCAAATATAAACCTTCCCTTTGATATTAAGTTCCAAAGAGGATTTCTCAATAATACAAGCAATACAAAAAACACAAAAAATATTATCCATAAGATATTTGGCATAATTTCTATATTTAAAACTTTTGTTACGACTAAAGTTATTGCACCTATAAACAAGAGCATACCTGCTATACCTTCTTTGCTAAAGAGAGCAGCTTCATAGTCCTTCTTCTTTAAGCTGTTTATTAAGTGCAGTACATAAGAAATGATGAGAAGTATTACACCAAAGACAACAGAATATATGAGCACATTGTTTACATCTTCCATTGGTTTAATCAAATAAAAATTATGAAGCTCTATTCCAAAGATGCTGCCATATATACTCCCAAATATCATGGAAGAAGCTCCTAGACATGAAACCACTCCTCCTAAGCTTGTTCTCTTTAATTTAAAAAATAAATATAAGCCTGCAACTAGGAATATAAAACCCTGTCCTATATCTCCAAACATCATTCCAAATATCAAGGTATATGTTATTGCTAAAAATACAGTAGGATCTATCTCATCATAGGATGGAACTCCATACATTTTAACAAGAGCTTCAAAGGATTTAAACAAGGATTTATTCTTAAGGCTTGTTGGAGGCAAAAAATGTCTTTTATTTAAATCTTCTAAGCTCATCCTTGTTACAAAAAAATCTCTGCTCCTCTTAAATACATCTTCAAACTCTGGAAGTTTATATGAAGGCACCCACCCGCAAATAAAAAAGCTTTCCTTGCTTACACAAGCATTCGCCCTCAATTGAGAAGCTTTTTCTATAAGGTCTAAGCTTTCTAAATACAAAATTATAGAATTATAATTTTGTATTAAAAAATCATCCATCCTATTGTTTAATTTACGACTATCTAATTTTAAATCTTCATAATCTGAAAGGCATTTATTATAAATATCTAACGGTCTTCCAGTTAACCCTTCCATGGTATTTATTTTTATCATATTTAATGATTTAAATATTTTTTCAGTCTCTTTTATCTGATCCTTAGGTGTAAAAGATAGATATATAGCTTCATCTTTTTCAGATAAAACTTTTACTAAAATTGATGGTATATTTTCATAATTTGCCTTAAGTTTTAATATATTTTCTTTTGAAACGCTATATATACCAAAATCCATAAAATTCAAAGTGGTAAATTCAGAAAAATCCAAATCTATATTTTTTATAAATTTAAGCACTTGAATAGCTTTATCTAAGCTATCCATTTTATTTTTAAGCTTTAATAAATCATCATTTATCTTTGAAAAGTCTTCATATAATAAGTTAATTCCACTTTTAACTTCTTCATAATTATTCAAAAGCACCCTATCTTTTTGTAGATTAGAGGATTTCTCTATGATCCCCTTCTTCTTTTGTATCTCATCATATATCTCTTCTATCCTACCCTTATAAATATGATCAATCTTAATTTCATTTAAAGATACCAAGCTATTGATTACATCATCACTTATTTTCAAATTACTATCTACACTTGCAAATAAGTTTATATTGTTTATGCTATTAAATGTATTTACTGCTTGAAAGCATCCCATGGTCACTATTGAACTTAAAGCTTGATCTAATCTACTTTTATGTCCTGATACTAACGCCAAGTACATTTTTTCTACTGACACATTATCACCTCTTAATTTAAAAGATCATAAATATCTTCTATTTTGTGATTATATCTTTTACATTCAAGTATGCTTACAATTATTTCAATTTCAATCTTGTATAATTCTAAAAATGAAAATATTGTAGCAAAATCAATTTTATTTTGTTTTAAAACTTTTCTTATTTCTCTTTCTCTATAAGCAAATACAGCTAATTCATTTTTAAAATCATCTCTATTAACTTGAATTAAATCTTTGTAGTTTTTGTTTGAAATATTAGCCTGAAATTCTTCTAAATCATTTGAATAACATAATTTTTTAATAGAATCAGGCGTTAAATTATAGTGATCGTATATTGCATAGTTAAATATCAATTCTGGTGACAATGAATAATATTTTTTACCTCTATATATCCAAAATATATTTAAAAGATCGCATTCAATTCCAATTATCTTCTTCATAAGTGAATTTTGTTTGATTTTATTTAAGACATCTCTTACTTTGCTAAAATATGAAATATCTAAAGCCATCTCAAGGCTAAATAGTCCATCTTCCTTTACATGCTCATAAGTACCCTTAATATGCTTTTCATATATGGTGCCTTTTAATTTATCCATTAATTCATAAAAACTATTGCATTCTATTAAATCATCATAATTAAGAGTCGTAAGCTCACATCTATAGGCTATGAGATCTCTAATTTTTTCTTTAGGCTTATTAAGATATATACCTCGAATTATTGTCTTTAAATCATCTACCTCATATTTAACAAACAATTCTTTAAGCAAAGACTTATAATTTCCACTCAAATAATTTCTCATATTAGACATGTATTTTGCAAATTGAAGATTTAATAAAATTTCAACCTTTTCCCTGTTTAAAGTATCTACATCATAATTTTTAAAGGCCATTCCATAGTAAGGATCTGAACATAAATAACCTATGACATCTTTAACAGAATTCAAACTAATCATGTCTTTATATCTATTCTTATAAAGCATCTTTCCTTTTAAATTTTTAGTCTTGCTATTTAATACATAAAATACCCCACTAGGCAACATTTCAATCCCTCAAATCGATTAATGATTCAAATATCTCCTTTGAAACCGAATCCTTTATTTTGTAAAATGCTTTTTTTAGCCTATCAAGCTCTACCTTATTTTTTTCATCTATACTTAAAGATTCAGTTTTTAACATATCATCATATTTTTTTATTATTCTTTGTTTTTCATCTTCTAATAACTTACTTTCTTCTAATAAAATATCCTTTAAACTCTTCTCATAGCTTAACCTCTCTTTTTTAAGTTCATCTTCCTTCGACCTTTTATACATATCAAATTCTTTGTCAAACAATATGATGTCGTTTATAATTTTCTCCATAGAAATATACCTCCAATTAATAGTCTAGTCATATATTTATAATTGTAAAATTGCAGATATATGTGATAAATCTATTTATTTAAAGGACTAGCCAAATAATATATATATATTAAGCTTTCATCCAATACTATAATTCTTTTTAGCCAAATATACACTTTTACAAGATGTATAGGTTTTAAATGCAAAACTTAATCTAATAATAGTCAATAACAGCTAATAATAAATACTAATAACTAATAACAACTACTATAACTAATCTTAATTTTTAAAGAATTAGGTTTAATAGATTGTTATCTTAGTATTAGTAGATATAAGACTTGATATACTTTGATTTAATTTTAATTTTAAGGGTTATTGTACTAAAAATTAAAATCATATTAGTTATAAACATAGTTTTTTAAATATGATTAAATCAATTTTGATATTTTTAGTTATTATGTATCTTTTTATATATTTTTTAGAATTTTATTTAATATTTTGAATTATTATTTTTTAAAAAATCTATGTCAATCTCTATAAATTTTAATATTATATGATATAAAGAATAATTATTAAGGAAGTGTATTATGCAATCAATTAAAATTAAAGACAATTTAGCAATAACTTATTTTGCACCAACTAATGAAGGGAAAAATGTTACAAAGACTAATTTAATCAATAATATAGATAAGGATTTACCTGATCAAGATCTTCTTGAGATTGCAATTTTAATAAAAGATCTTATGAAATATAACGGTGAAAAAGTATTAAGAAAATGCGAATTTTTGCTTGAGGAGGAGTAAATTATGGAAAAACTTTCATTAAAAATATATTTTCAAACTGTAAATAATAAAAAATATCCATTAAAGATAAATGATGTAAGATCTGATGTCACTGGAGAAGAGGCATCCTTACTTGCAAATAAAATTTTAGAAAAAAATGCAATATTCTATGATGGAAATCACCTCGTTGATTATATCAATGCAGAACTTGAAAAAGTATCTGTAGAAGAATTAGAATTACAATAAGAATTACAAGAAAATCTCTTACTAGGAAAATTTACCTGGTAAGAGATTTTTTTTATCATAATTTTCTAATATTTAAAATACATATTTAATAATGAACTAAATTTTAGATTAAAGGAGCGTAGCAATATGAATAATAACGATGATTCAAGATTTTACGAAGAAGAAAAGGGATTGACTGTAGACTTTAACGACCCAATGGTTCACGAGCTTTTAAATGAGGTAAGAGAAGAAAAAAAGAAAAAAGAGGCTTTGGAAAATAGTAAAGCTGATGAT
>JAVBPQ010000151.1:0-11531 GCA_031549525.1 Clostridiaceae bacterium
GTAATTAAACTCAGACCAATTAGGATTTATATCTGTAATTAAAGCATTATTTTTTGTAAGTCTGCCTTTACAAAAGTCACTGGGTTCGTGATATGAATCTGAAAGTACGTTATCTTTTACTTTAGTTGAGCCTGAATACTGTATAAAGTGAGCATTATCTCTAAAGTAACGCGTGTTAGCATCCGGTGGTCCTGATTTTGCTCGTAATTCTCTCTCATCAGTACCTCCCTCAACTAATATAAGAAGCTGTGATGATACATCGCCACTTGATTTTGTTTTAAGGCCTCCTCCTGGGTCTAATGTCAAAGAAATTGAGTTTCTATACACTAGCGATGACCCTAATTCTAATACAGTTTCACGAAGTGGAAGAGCATCATTTTTTTCTATTACTACAATTTTCCATCCTGCTAAAGTATCTCGTCCTGAAGTTTTTGCACATTGGAGATAACTTATATCCTTTCCAATGTATGATCCGCTGCCATGGTTTTTAATAAAGTCAGTAACATCAACTATAGCATGTGTAGTTTGTAGAATTTGGGTCGTAGATAATACAGCTTTACTTATATAATCAGGATATGCCTTAAGTTGATCTCCATTTGGTGCAACAAGTGTCATGGGATAATTTGCATAGTCTATAGTGTTTCCATCTGGGTGCAGTGTAATAAATTGACCATTATCGGTTTCCACTCTTGTGCCATATATCAAGTATGCTTGGTATATATCTCCAGGTCCCTTTGTATAGGTTGCCTCACTTGCATTAATAACCCCAGCATTTTTTACATTTATTCTTTTATTTCCAATATCAACACCATAAATATGACTATGATCATATGAATAGCAGTTTTGATTTCCAAAAACATTGAATTCATATCTTCCTAACCTTCTGAAAATTACATCAGTAAAATTATGCTCTAAGGGATCTGCTTTCATTTCATATACTGTTGGATTTGATATTTTTTCCTGTAATTGAGAACCTCCTTGTGCACCATCATCAAGTGAAATCTGAATATATGTTGTTGAGCTTACGGCAATAAATGTATAAGTAAGAGAAGTATCTCCAGAGGGCAAAGTAGTCCAATCTTTAACATATACTACTGTTTGTTTGTTGTTATCCATACTATAAGTGTATAAACCATATCTTGGATTTTGAAGCGAATTGCTAATGCGGCTTAAATTCCAAGTGACTATATATTTTTTCCCTGCTTCAGTGTTTATGCTTTGTCTTAATCTCATCATCTCTTGTGTGCTTGCAGTATTGTTTAGTTGCATTATAATTCCACCATCTGGTGCTGGCTTTACATAACCTACATTATTAGAGCCATTGTTTGTTGGCATTTTATACCATTCATTTACTGGATTTGATAATGTACTAAACCAATTTTGATTGAAATTTCCTTGGTTTACATAGGCGAAAAATTCCCATGGTGGAATGGCATTATTAGTAAAATTAAATTCTGAGTTTTGTAAAAGGTTTGTTTCTGTTGCAATAACAGGTATTTTCGTAAAAAAAGATATCACAATGGTTAATAATATAAAAATACTAATTTCCTTTGTGCATTTTATCATCTGTTACCTACTACTTAAAATATGAACAAATATATTCATATCAAGAAAGTTCCTTCTTCAATGTATCTGTGTATCTGTCCTTAAAATAATTATTCTAATGACATTTGATATGATACTCCAAAGGTGTAAATTCCAGAATTTTGAATATAGTTTTGATGATGGGTAAAACCTATCTACTATATTAAGCTCTATTTCTTATATCTTTCTAACTTGTTTTTGAATATTTTGTTTAGTAGCTTCTCCTTCCTTGTTATTTCTTATTTTTAAGCTTTCATATTTCCTTAAAAGCTTTTTTGCTGTCTTTTTAAATATTTTTTTAAATCTTTAACTTTATTTGCTTGTACAATTTAAATAATAAAATAAACAAGATTTTTTATTTTAATAATTTTTCTTAATATTTTATATTTTTTATAAATATTAAGGCTATTTATAAAAAAATTATTTTGCTTCCTATATGTTTTGATTATTTCTATATGATTTTTTAAATTTAATAATATATTTATCATATTTACGATATAATATTACATGAAAATTTTACAAGTTATAAAATAATAAATTGTTCATACATTTTTTTATTGATATGGATTATAAATCCAAAATTAAGATAAAAAAAGTAGACACCTTTTGATTTTGTGTCTACTCTTAAAGTATAATTGTAAAAGTACTTCCTTCATTTAATTTGCTCTCTAATAAAATCTTACCACCATGAAATTCTATTATCTTTTTTGCAATAGGGAGCCCAAGTCCAGTTCCTGTGGAGCTTCTAGTTTTATCTACTTTGAAAAATTTTAAAAATATATTTTCCATATCTTCTTCTGAAACGCCTATTCCATTATCTGATATCTTGATTATTATATTATCTTCTTTTTTTACAGATATGGAAAGCTGACCTTCAGGCTTTGAATATTTTATAGCATTTGAAATGAGATTCATCCATACACTACATAAAAGCTCTTCATCTCCTGTATAGTTAACTTCATCTATATCAAGATCCAAATTTAAGTTTTTTTCTTCCCACTGGTTTTGCATAAGTATTATTGTAGAGCGTATTTGTTCAGATAAAGAAAATTCCGTATTTTTTTTAACTAAGCTTCCATTTTCAAGTTCAGATAACCTAAGGAGGTTTGTAGAGAGGTTTGACAACTTTTCAGAAGCGGATATGATTATATCAGCATATTGGCAGCGCTGTTCATCTGTCAAATTAGGATCTTTTATTAATTTTGCATATCCTTTTAAGGAAGAAATAGGTGTTTTAAATTCATGGGAGACGCTGTTTACAAAGTCTTTATGGAGATATTCGTTCTTAGAAAGCTCCTTAACCATAAGATTAAAATTGTTTGCAAGCTCTGCCACTTCATCTTTTCCCTTGACTTTTATATTAACATTAAAATTTCCCATTGCAATTTCTTTTGAGCCTTTTGAGATTTCTTTTATAGGTTTAACCACAGTAGCAACTGCAAAGGCAATCAATATGCTTCCTACCATAAGGGGTGCTATAAAAAGTTTTAATTCGAGACCTCTTAGTTTTAATATAGGATTTTTTTCATTGTTTGGAGAAATAACTACATAGCTTTTGTCTATCATAATGATAGAGGAAAGAATTGCCTTTCCATCTGAAATAGCGATAAAAATTGCTTCTCCTTTTTCTAGGGTTTTTAACTGATTATTTGATATGAACATATTTATATCTTTTAAATTATCATAGATTTTCATACTATTAGTTTCTTCAAGATATTTAGGGATCTCTTCTAGTGGTATATTTTTATTTTCCACAAGGTTTTTAACTATATATGCGCTGTTTTTTAAATTGTCTGTGACAATATCATATACGCTTTTTGTTATGGTCCTAAACACTATTAGAGGCGATGAGATATTTGCTATTATTAGTATTAAAAAAAATACTGTTATAAACTTGGTATATATGGATCTAAAGCCTTTTTTAAGCATTTTTTACCGCCTTATATCCAAGACCTCTTACTGTTATTATCTCAAAGCTTTTGATATTTGATAATTTTTCCCTTATCCTCTTAATGTGTACATCTACAGTGCGTTCATCGCTTTCGACGCTAAGCCCCCAAATCTCATCCATGAGCTGAGTCCTTGTAAATATCCTATTTGGATTTGATAGGAGCTTAAAGAGAATCTGAAATTCTTTTTTAGCTAGTTCGATGTTTTCATTGCCATCATAAATGCTCTGAGAATTGTAATCTAAAACTGTATTACCAATGACTATTTTCTTTTCAGTTGCGATCTTTGCACGCCTTAAAAGTGCAGAGACTCGAATCAGCATCTCATCCATATCTACAGGCTTTACCATATAATCATCAGCTCCTGCAGAAAAACCTATTTTTTTATCTTGGATGGTTTCTTTTGCTGTAAACATCAGTATGGGAAATTCATAACCTGCTTCTCTTAGCTCTTTAGATAGAGTGACTCCATCTAAGTAGGGCATCATTATATCAGTAATTAAAAGGTCAATGTGAACTTTATCTATAACTTCAAGTGCTTCTTCTCCATGCTTGCTTTCAAATGTATTGTAACCTTCTTTTTTTAAATATTCTATTATAAGCTTTCTTATATCCTTATCGTCTTCACATACCAATATATTTATCATAAAAATCACCTTTAAACGCTTCTTAATGCATCTATTGGATTTAATTTACTTGCTTTTTTAGCTGGTGTCAACCCAAATATTATACCTATTGCAGAGGAAAATGAGATTGCAAGCAAAATTGTCCATATATTTAAAGAAAATGCGCTTCCCATTATGGAGCATACTAAATATGCTATTGATATGCCAAGGATTAACCCTATTATTCCTCCAATTAAAGATAAGAATACTGATTCTAAAAGAAATTGCTGTTGTATTCTCTTAGGTTTTGCACCAAGGGCTTTTCTTAAGCCTATCTCTGTGGTCCTTTCTGTTACAGATACAAGCATCATGTTCATAATACCAATTCCACCAACTATTAAAGAAATGGAAGCTATTCCCCCTAGCATTAAAGATAATGTAGATGTCATTTCACCTATTCTATCGATTAAGCTGCCCATATTCATTACAGAAAATGCATTGTCCTTGTAATTGAAGGAAGCAAAAAGAAAGGTTTCAATTTTATTTGAAGTATCCTCTGCTTCATCTGTATCCTTCATATAGACATCTACAGTGTTTATATATCCTATACCTATAAAGCTCATTGCTGTGGTGTAAGGTATTATGACAAGATCATTGTTACTTGATGCTGAAAAGCTTGCAGAGCTTGAAAGGATCCCTATGATTTTATAACTTGCGCCATTTAATTTTATGGTCTTATCTAGTGGGTTTTCTCCATAAAATAGATCATGTGCAATATTTTCACCTATTAAGCATACCTTATTTTTGCTTTTACAATCTATGATATTTATGCTGCGGCCTGTCTTAACTAGATCATCAGTGTTTTCAAAATATACTTCATTTTTTCCTTGAATAGATATTTTTTCTATGACTTTTTTGTTATATACTAAATTTACAGTGCCATTTATAGTAGGTGAGGTAGCTTGTATATTATCTAGCTTTCCTAGTTTTTCTATATCATATTGATTTAAGCCTTGTTTAATAGCTGTACCTTTTGCTTGAATTGTGATTTTATTTGCTCCCATTGAAGATATAGTAGATGTTATGCTATCTGTAGCACCTTGAACTATTGTTATAAGTGCAATTATAGAAGCAACTCCAATGACTATACCTAAGGTAGTTAAAAATGACCTCATCTTATTTGACTTTATATTTTGTAAGGACATCTTTATGCTTTCTTTAAGCACTTTCTTTCACCTCGCTTAACTTGCCATCGAGTATTTTCACTATTCTTGTGGCATTTTTAGCTATATTTTCATCATGGGTTATCATTATTATGGTCTTTCCTTCTTTATTTAGTTCTATAAATAGATCCATTATTTGTTTTCCTGTGTTTTGATCTAAAGCTCCAGTAGGTTCATCTGCAAGCAAAATAGTTGGATTTGTTACCATTGCTCTTGCAATTGCAACTCGTTGCTGCTGACCTCCTGATAATTGATTAGGTCTATTGTTTACTTTGTTAGAAAGACCAACTCTTTCTAACATCTTTAAGGCTCTTTCTTTTCTTTCTTTTTTTAAAATATCTGCATAAATAAGAGGAAGCTCTACATTTTCAAGAGCAGTTAATTTTGGCAATAGTTGAAATTGCTGAAAAATAAATCCTATTTCTTTATTTCTTATTTCAGAGAGTTCATCTTCATCTAAATTATCTACTAAGTTTTTATTTAGAGTATAGTTTCCTTCTGTTGCAATATCTAAACATCCTATTATATTCATAAGGGTTGACTTACCTGAGCCTGAAGGACCGAGTATTGAGATAAACTCACCTTCATCTACTTTTAAATTTACATTGTGAAGTACAGTTTGGTCTTCTTCTTCCATGCGATAGGTTTTAGAAACATTATCTATATTTAAAATTTCCATATAAATTCTCCTTATCTTGCTCCATTAGACATTGTAGGGAATAAATTAGTGGTTTCACTATTTGTATTATTTGGATATAGTATTTGTTCACCATTATTTAAACCTGAAGTTATTTCTACATTTATACCATCATTTATACCCACTGTGATAGGGTGTTTTATTGGTTTTTCCTTTTCATCTTTTATAAATACATAAGGCTCATTGGTATCTTTTTCAAATTGTATTGCTTTCATAGGTATGGTTAAAACTCCCTTTGCTTCTTTATTTAAAATAGTAGCCTCTGCACTCATACCTACTTTTATTAAATCATCAGGGTTTAAATCTATGGTTGCTGTGAAATAGGATAATCCATTATTAGAAATTGCTGTCTTTGAAACAGATGATACAGTGCCTTTTATATCCTTATCTAGGGCACCTATATTTACATTCACCTCTTCTTCTTCTTTTATGCAAGATAGGTCATATTCATCTACTTTAATCTTAACTTCAAGGTCATCTAAATTCATGATATCACAGAGTTTTATGCCTCCAGCAACTGCAGAGCCTTCTTCTACATATAAAGTTGTGATCTCTCCATCTATCTTTGCATGTATTTCATCATCTTGAGTTGTCCTAAAAAGTACATCATCTTTATTGACTTTATCTCCTTCTTTTATTAAAACCTCTGATATTTGCATCATTTTTTCAGAAACCATAGTAAGAGAGCTTTTTGATTCCACAGTACCAGCAAAATTGTAATATGTTGTGATATCAGAGATTTTAACTGTTTCTTCAGCATATGCATATACATCTTTTCCATTTAATAGAGTGAGTGAAACTAAAACAACTATAGCGATAAGTGATATTATCCCAAATATATATTTTTTCTTTATTTTCTTTTTAGAATTATTATTCATAAAAAAAACCTCCATAAGTAAATTATGGAGTAATCTTATCATCGTAATATGAATTTCTAGTGAACTAATTATTTAAATATATATTTTTGATTATCTTGTGAAACTGTTCTCCGCATTTTTGAAGCTCACTTAACACTTTGTTTATGCCATTTTCTGAGAGATGCCAGTTGTTTTTATTTATATTTAAAGTTTCTGTAGGGCATACAAGAAACTGAGTATCTTCGTAAACTAATCCATAATACATAAGTGCACGCCTTGAGTGATAAGACTTTGCACAGATTATGGCTTTTTTTATTTCTAAGTTTAAACTATCTGTAACTTTTTTTGAAAAAAGCGCATTTTGATAGGTATAGGTAGCGTTATCTTCTTTTAAAATTGAGGATTCATTTACTCCATTCTTTATTAAAACAGCTTTTAAAAATTCCCATTCGGTTTTATAATCACCTGAATACATATCCTTTTTAGATTTAGGGCTGCTAAATTTTCCAAGGGCTATGGGATATTTTCCGGAAGGAAGGATTAAAGGAGCATAATTTTCTAAAAAAAGTTTTGCAGCATATTCTGGTGGCTCTATATAGGAACCTCCAGGTAAAAATATGATATCTGCTTTTTCGATTTTATCTTCTACAAAGATAAAATCGCTTATTGCTTTTATAATATCTTCTCTCATAAGCGCCTCCTAATTTTTTTGCCTATTTACAATAATAATTTTTACGCCAGTTTCTTTAATCCTATTTAATTCATCTTCAAGTGCATCCCAATCTGTAATTAATATATCAAACTTATCAGTGTCACAAACTTTTATAAATGCTTTAAAGCCTATTTTCTGATTAGGCATTAATAGGATTTTTTTTCTTGAGTTTTCTATAACTGTCCTTTGAAATGTAGCAGTTTCGTCAGTTCCATTTGAAAATCCAAAGGCTCCATCATATCCACCGCCTGTCATCAAGCAAAGATCAAAATGCAAGTTCTTTACAAATGCTGTAGCAAAGCTGTCTACTAAAGATGCTGTTCCATGCATTCTCATTTTGCCGCCAACGATATAAACAGTTATATTATCCCAATATTTTAATTCCTCTGCTAAAGTAACTGAGTTTACTACTAGAGTATATTTTATATCTTTTGGTAAATATTTAAGCATTATAAACCCAATAGAACCACTTGTAAGGTATACTATATCATTTTCTTTTACAAATTCAGCACCTTTTTTAGAGATAGCATCATAGTTATCATAGATAGTTAAGTTTTTCATATCCCTATATCTTGGTAGTGTCATACCTACTTGCATTATAGGAATTGCCCCACCATAGGTACGCTTAAGTAATCCTTGTTCTTCTAATAATCTCAAATCTCTTCTAGCAGAATCCACTGATACATTGAATTTTTCTTGTATTTCACCAATTGAAACACGACCTTTTTCTTGAATGATATTTAATATAGCTTGATGACGTTCTTCAATAAACATATAGGTACCTCTATTTAATAATTTAAAATGAATAAATTTTCATATCAATTCATTTTCGTTAATACTATATCATTATTATTAATTTTTATCAATAGAGATACATTAATAATAGTTAATAATCATTAATAATAGTGCAAAAAAACAGAATATGACTGTTTGATTATTTTTTTGATATGAGTATTGCAAAAATAAAATATACCTGAATGTAAAAGTTTTGCGTTTTAAGAATAATGTACATACGTATACAATATATATTTAAGGTAATTGATCTTTGAATTTATTTTTAAAAAGTGTGTAAGCACTTTAAACGGCATACACACTTCATTTTACACTAATAAATTATGCACATAACTATTAGTATGTAGCTTAAAACAGCTTATTAAAGCATTTTTTGCATATCTTTAAGCTCCCATTATTTCCTGTTATAATTTCATTCTCAAGTACAAACTTATTGCATACACTGCAAACATTGTCAGAATTTATTTTAATCTTTTCTTTTTTATCTTTAGAATAGATCTTTGTTTTCTTATTAGGAGGCTCACTATATTCTATAGGCTTTATCTTAGTTTCTCTTTCACATATGTTATAGCTCATCTCATATGAGCTTTCACCAAATAGTTCAAGCTCAAATCTTGGATTATTTTTGTCATAGTATTCCTCAATTATAAGCCTTCTAATCTGTGCATCATTTATTATTATTCCGCTCTTTTCAATACCATCAAATATACTTTTTGTTATATTGTTTGTATCAGGGTGCCTTTTTTCAGATTTATAGTATACCTTTAAAACGGCGATGACGGACTCAATTATAAATATATTTGGGTTTTGAAGTCTTGCTTCCATAGCTATTTGATCCTCATATACTGCGTATCTATCATGATATTTTCCTGTATTATAGGGCAATATAGCCCTTCCCTTTATATTGAATAATTTAAAGTTGGATTTTGATATAGGTGAACCTTTTATTATTACTTTTGCATAATTTTTCATAAAAACACCTTTTCATGTGGAATATGTGTCAATAATCGTCTATACTGTATTATATAGAATTAAGTTATAAAATGGCTTGTTTACTTGATTAAAAGAGTAAATAAATAGGTTTTTTAACGTAATTTATATTTTATAGAATTAGCCATAGTATAATTATAGATTATAGCATTAAAAGTTTACTAAAGGGTGAATAAATGGATAAAGATTTAAATGTTTTAGCTATTGAAACAAGTTGCGATGAAACAAGTTCAAGCATTGTCAAAAATGGAAGAGAGGTTCTTTCAAATATAATATTCAGTCAAATAAAAACTCATGAAAAATTTGGAGGCGTGGTTCCTGAAGTTGCATCTAGGATGCATGTTGAAGCCATATATGTTGTAGTGGAAGAGGCTCTTAAAGAATCTTCCCTAAGTTTTCAAGATATAGATTTAGTAGCAGTAACCTACGGACCAGGTCTTGTTGGCGCTCTTTTGGTAGGATTGCAATATGCTAAAGGAATTGCATACTCAATAAATAAACCTCTTATTGGAATAAATCATATTGAAGGTCATATATGTTCAAATTATATAACCCACAAGGAACTCGCCCCTCCTTATTTGGGACTTGTAGTTTCAGGAGGGCATACCTTTATAATACATGTAAAGGATTATGTGGATTATGAAATCTTAGGAGAGACAAAAGATGATGCAGCAGGAGAAGCTTATGATAAGGTAGCAAGGGTGTTAGGTTTTCCTTATCCTGGGGGTCCTAGAATTGATGAGTGTTCAAGGTTTGGAGATGAAAACTTTATCAAATTTACACGAGCTAGATTTTCAAATAAAGAAACTTTAGATTTTTCTTTTAGCGGAATCAAATCTGCAGTTATAAATTATTTACATAACTCTAAGCAAAAAGGTATAGAGGTAAAGAGAGAAGATGTAGCAGCGTCCTTCCAAAAATCTGTAGTTGATTATCTCATAGATAACACTATAGAAGCTTCAAAGAAGGTAAATTTAAATAAGATATCCCTTGTAGGAGGTGTTTCTGCAAATTCATATCTTAGAGAGAAACTAAAAAAAAGATGTGATGATTTAAATTATAAATTGTACTGTCCTACTTTGAATTTGTGTACTGATAATGCTGCTATGATAGCAAGTGCAGGATATTATAGATTTATTAATGGTTTTTTTGATAATTTTAATTTAAATGCAAGTCCTAATTTAAAATTTAATGATAGAAAGTAGGGTGATTATGTTTCCTTATGGTAATAAAAATATAAAAATTAATGTCGCTGATGGGAAGCAAAGTGCAGATAGTGTTTTTGTAAAAGATGATCAATATGAGAAGGTGTTTCACGATTTAATGGAATCCATAAATACGGTACTTGCGGCAGAAAATATTATTTCAAAGAGGATCTCTGAAGAAACAAAAGAATCAATTGATAAGTATTTAAAGTCTATAAAATTAAATTGCTATAGGATGATAAATCTTGCCAATAGTTTAAATCATGTTCAAAACTTATTTAAAATAGACAAGGAAGAGTTTGTTGAGTTTAATTTAAAAGAACTCATTGAAAATTTAATAATATCATTTACACCATATGCTGAGAAAAAAAATATAAATTTAAAATTAGAAGCTTGTGAAAAAAATATAAATATCAACTCTGGAATTAAAAGCATAGATAGGATTCTTACAAATATTGTATATAATGCTATTAAATACACCGAGGAAAATGGAAATGTTACAATAATATTAAAATATGATGAAAAAAATGCCATCATTGTGGTAGATGATGATGGTATTGGAATACCAGAGGAAAAAATATCTAGTTTGTTTGTAAAATATGAGAAGGTTGATAACGATTCTGAAGGCTTAGGCATTGGTCTTTACATTGCAAATGAAATGGCTAAGATGCTGGGTGGAGAGATAAAAGTAGAGAGCATATTTGGGAAGGGGAGCAAATTTACTTTCACACTCCCAATTTAAAATTAATTGGATTAATGCCCTTACATCCTTAAGGATAATAACTAAGGATGTAAGGGCATTTGTTATTAAAATAATTATATTTTAAAAATGATATTGATTACTAAACTAATTTTTATTATAATTAAAACATGAATTGTTTACTGTAAACTGTAGACAATTTACGTTTTAATTTATT
>JAVBPQ010000045.1:0-32196 GCA_031549525.1 Clostridiaceae bacterium
TGTAAATCATGAAACACAGCTTAAAATAGTTGAGACTATTGGAGTAAAGAAGCTAAATGATATACGTCTTTTAAAATTCTTATGCGATAAGCGCAAAAAAAATCTCACAGAAAAAGAGATTCTAAATATACAAGAAAAATTGGATAATTACCCACTAAAGAAAATACACTTTTCTATAAACGTATCTAGAGAAATTGCAGGAGATTTTATAGAGACAATATCTGAATTTAAAGCGTTAAAGACAGAAAAGCTAGATAAGGGTGCTAAAAAATTCAATATGAATAGATTCTTTAGTGTAAATTACAACAAGGATGTTATGGAGACATTTTTAAAATCAAAGACCATAAATGCAGTTTCATTAGATAGGGTTTTAGCAAAGAATCTTGAAGAGTTAAAGAAAATAAAATAAAAACTAAGAAATCAAATCATAAATAGTCATCATTAACAAGTTATTATTATAAATAGGGGTAATAAGGGATTGTAAAAGAGGGTTCCTGCTATATCTAGCATATAGGGAAATCTCAAATATAAAGTCATAAGTTCTGTTTTTTTAAGAAAAATGATCAGGACTATTTGTTGTATGCTATTTTCAGAGATATTTTAAAGGTATATTGTTTGATATATAGATAAATTAAATTTTACATAAAAGCTCAAATAAAAACCAATGCTAGTTATTAAAATATATAAAAATGAATGCTAGTAATTAAAAATTCCATATTTGGACTAATCTGCATTAGTTAGAATGATAACAAATAAACAAAAGGTCATCCATCGAATAGTACAAGTATTTTCTGCATAAACTAAAATCTAAAAAATAATAAAAGAGATGTAGATGTTTAAAAATTTAAAGTATTTATCAAACATAAGCGGAAAACCCTCACTTCTTTAAGATGGATAGCTTTTTTTGCTTGAAAAGCAAAAACAAAAGTGGGAGAAGTTCACTCATTTGTCAAAAAAATATACAATAGAAAACAAAGCTAATTAAATCATATTAAATTAGCCACCTATCAATTTTATGATTAATAGGTGGCTTTCTTATTTAAGAACTAATTAATCTAATCTGTATCATTTTGAGCATCAGGCTTAATATCTCTAAATATAAAATCATGTACTTGAGTTTTAGTTGTATCTTCATCAAAGGTCACATAATTTACACCATATATTTCTGTATCATCATAATTTACAGGAAAATTCATAGTATCAATTGGTAAATTCCTCGTGAGTATTTCTTTAGTTATATTTATTATTTCTCTATTATCTAAACTAGTATTTACAGAATCTAATAAAGTTGTAAGCACTGAAGGAAGCTGGAATACATTTACCTTTTTTAATTTTGCATACATAGCCTGCATGACATTTCTCTGCCTCTGTGTCCTTGCCACATCGTCCCCAATACTCCTTATTCTTGCATAGCTAAGAGCTTGATACCCATTTAAAGATACCATGCCTGGTTTAGCATTCTTTAAAGGAACAAATCCTTCCTCACCTGGTCTTGCAACTACATCATATCCTCCTCCACTTAATATATCTATCTCATCTTGAGTTAGATTTATTGTAACTCCTCCCATCTCATCTATAACATCTTTAAATGAATAAAAATTAAAGATAACAAAATCCTTTATATTTAAATCAAAATTTTCATTCACAGCCTTTAAAGAGTATATAGCACCTGTTCTATATGCCCCTGAAGAAGTACCTGTTTTTTCATATCCATTATAAGCACCATAGGCAAATGCATGAGTTAATTTATCATATCCACTGCTAAATGGCGATCCAGGAACTCTAACATACATATCTCTCATTAAAGAAGATAATTTTATCTTATTATTTATTAAATCCAGTGTTAAAATCAAAACGCTATCTGATCTAACACCATCTGCATTATCTTCATAATTTTCTTCCCTTGCATCAAGACCTAGTACCAAAATATTGATAATTGAATTCTTTACTTTTGGGTCCTCTTGTTCAACCACTGATATCTCATTTTCATTTATTGGTTGAGTATCTCTACTTAGAAATTTTTGAAACATACTAGCTAAACTATAAACCAGCACTGTTAGATTAACTATTAAACAGAATACTACCAAAAACAGCAACATCTTAAATTTATTTTTATTTCTATTTTTTCTGGATTTATTATGCCTAAATTTATTATTAGATAACTTTTTCAAGAAAAAGACATCCTTTCCACGAGCGTAATGCTTATTAACTTTAATTTAACAAATTATTTAATTTATATTAATAATTATATATAAAAATGTTAAAAATTTCAAAATAAATTGTAAATTTTATCAAAAAATATTTTTTAAAGCGAAAAGCAGAGAAAAAATCATATTCTCTGCTACATGATCAGTATAATATTCTTTTATCATCTAATCTCTTTGTTATCTTTATATTATCAAAATATTCTAAAATAGCAATAGAGTGCTTCCTGCTAGCTTTAATTATGGTTTTCCATTCCGCAAGGGTTATGCTTCCATTTTTATTTATATACGCTATTAAATCATCTTTTATTTTTTCAAAGTTTTCTCTTAATAGTATAGTATCCTCAGAAATTCTTACAATTTCATTTTCTGAAGAAAGATAACTCAATACCTCCATCACTTCTTTTTCATTGCCAAATTTATTTACTATATACTCTAATTGTGGAATTTCTAAAGGAGAATGTCTATAGCTTTTCAAAATTTCATCTTTAATCTTAATTTGTTTTGAATTTAATTGTATTTTATGATCTTTTAAAGAGACCATGTTAGATGTTATAAAAATTTCCGAATCTCTTTCCATAACATACAATAAATTTTCAAATGCTTTATTTGAAATTTTTACGCCAAGGCGACTTTTAAACTCCTCCTTTCCAATTCCCTTTTTTAATGGATTTATTTTAAAGAAATTTCTAATTATTTCAATAGATTTTTCTACAAGCAAGTTAAAATAATCCTCACTGATATAAAGATCTTCATTTCCACTTTGGATCATAATTACTGAGCCTTCATCTATAAGCTCTAAAATACCATCTTTTAAATCTTCTTCCAACATTCCCATCTCTTTATGAATGGATTTTAAATTTGGAAAATTAGGGCTTTGTTCATTTATTTTAGCCTTAAGTATTTTTTCAATGTCACCTTGAGATTTAATTTCTAATTCTTTAAGAAGTTTTTCAGAATATCTCTTTGCTTTTTCACCATATGGTTCAATAACAATTCCACCGCCTAAGAGATGCATAGGTGAATATTGTCTTATTATAAACTTATCTCCACTTAAACATACAACAGGCTCCTCCAACCTTATTTGAACCATGCCTTCTTCTTTAGATTTTAATTCATCATGATCTAATAATATGATCCTTCCTATAACCTCAGAAGTTCCAAGATAAAATTTTATCCTCTGTCTATTTTTTATTTCTACATCTTCATCATGAAGCATCTTTAAACCGCAATTTATTATATATGTAGGCTCAAGCGCCATAGGTCTTGATATAACATCTCCTCTTGTTATATCTTCCTTTTTAACTGATGCTATATTTATAGCTGCTCTTTCTCCTGCAAAAACTTCATCCATCTTATCTCCATGGACTTGTATGCTTCTTATTTTAGATTTAATCTTTCTAGGATAAATTTCAATCTCTTCACCTAGCTTTATGCTTCCTGATATAACAGTTCCAGTTACTATAGTTCCATGACCTTGAATTGTAAACACCCTGTCTATTGGAAGTCTGAACTTTGATTTTAAATCCTTACCTTCTATATTATCTAGACTTTCATCTATCTTTTTTTTAAGCTCATAAATTCCTTCATAGGTTTTAGAAGAAACCCTAATATAAGGAGATTTTTCTAAAAACGTGCCTAAAAAAAAGTCCCTCACATCTTTTTCAACTAAATCTGCCCATTCATCATCTACCATATCTTTTTTTGTTAAAACAACTATGCCATTTTTAACATCAAGCAAACTAAGTATTTGAAAATGCTCCTTCGTCTGCGGCATAACACCTTCCTCTAAGGAAATCACAAATAAAACTAAATCTATTCCATGTATACCAGCTAACATGTTCTTTAAAAATCTTTCATGACCAGGGACATCCACAATACCAACTCTCTTACCTGAATCTGTATCAAAGTAAGTAAAGCCTAAATTTATGGATATTCCTCGTTCTTTTTCTTCTTTTAATTTATCTGTATCTCTTCCTGTTAAAGCTTTTATTAAAGTGGTCTTTCCATGATCTATATGACCACAAGTTCCAATTATTAAATGCTTCACAATGTATCACCTTCAAAATCCTTAAAAAATTCAAATATCTCTTCATAATCCTCAAAAAATAAAGTACGAGGATCTATTAATATCTTATCTTCTTTAATTCTACATATTATTGGAACTTTCCAATTTCTCATCCTCTTCTCAAGAGATATGATATCTATATTTTTAGTTTTTACAAATACAACATAGCTCTTTATAAATTCTTCAGGCAATGAACCTCCTCCAATTGTAGATTCATCTTCTCCTATTGATATATCTATAGATTTAAAATATTTTAATTTTTCTGCAAGCTTATGGCTTTCCTCATATGTCTTTGATATATCCATGGATATTTTTTCAACAATAGGAATTTTCGGATCATCCTTACTATAAAAATATTCCATTAAAGTGCATTCAAGAGCTGTTAGAGAAAGCTTATCTATCCTAAATGCTCTTAAAAGATGATTTTTTTTCATTTTATCTATATATCTTTTCTTTCCAACTATGATGCCTGCTTGAGGTCCTCCTACCATTTTATCTCCACTAAATGAAAGTATATCAACGCCATCTGATATATTTTCATAAGCTACAGGTATTTTAAATTTTGTAGTATTTATAGGAACAAGGCTTGAGCTTCCTATATCATTATATAATATCACATTTTTTTCAAGGCTTAATTTAACTAGATCAGGAAGTAAAACCTCTTCTTTAAAACCCATTATCTTAAAGTTAGAAGGATGTATTTTCATGATCATAGCTGTATTTTCATTTATAGCATCTTCATAATCATAAAGATGAGTTCTATTTGTACATCCAACTTCTCTAAGCAAAGCTCCAGATAACTTCATGACTTCTGGTATTCTAAACGAGCCCCCAATTTCAACTAATTCTCCTCTTGAAACCACAGCTTCCTTCCCTTGACATAGGGTATTTAAAATTAGCATGACAGCTGCTGCATTATTGTTAACTACTAAAGCGCTTTCTGCACCTGTAAGTTCCTTTAATTTATTTTCAACATGTTCATATCTTGACCCTCTCTGCCCTGTTTCAACATCGTACTCTAAGTTTGAATATCTAGATGCCACTTTAAACACATTGTTTGATATTCTCTCTGAAAGAGGGCTTCTCCCTAAATTTGTATGTATTATAACCCCTGTTCCATTTATTATAGGTTTTAAACTTGGAATTGTATAATAATCTATATATTCTTTTGCAATTTTAAAGAGCATTTCCTCATTAAAATCGCTTATTTTACCATCTAAAATCTCTCCTCGTAAATTATCCAAAGTTTTTCTGCCAACCCTTATTATGATCTCATAAGGTACAAAATCATATTTAATCTTAAGTTTTTCTGCAAATACATCCATTTTAGGCAATTGTTTAAGTAAATATTTTTTTTCCATGGTGTACCTCTATATAACCTTTATAAAATATCTATCAAATTCCTTAACTTCTCCCACAATGGAAGATTCAATAGGAAGTGTATTTAATTCATACATTAATTTTTCTCCATCTTCTTTTGGAAGACTAAGGAGCAAACCTCCTGAAGTCTGAGGATCAAAGAGAATATCTTCCATCCAAGCTTCTACATTTTTTAGCTGATACTTTCCTCTCATATATTTTCTGTTGTTATAACTACCTGCTGGTATAAGCCCTAAGGTAGCATATTCTCTAGCTTCTTTTATAAATTTAACCTTATCTTTCTTTATTTCAAAGGTTTTGTTTGATGATGATGCCATTTCAAAAGCATGTCCTAGAAGACCAAAACCTGTTATATCTGTTGCAGCATGTATCTCATATTTTCTTGCCCTTTCATAGGCATATTTGTTTAACATCTTCATCACCTTTATGGATTTTACAAATGCTTCTTCTGAAGCAACGCCTCCTTTATTTGCAGTATTTATTATCCCTGTGCCTAAGGGCTTTGTGAGTATCAAAACATCTGAAGGCTTTGCACCACTATTTTTCCATATTTTATCAGGATGAACCATCCCATTTACAGATAAACCAAACTTCGGTTCTTCATCTTCAATGGAATGCCCTCCTGCGATAACTGCACCAGCTTCTCTAACCTTACTTTCTGCTCCTTTTAGTATTTTTTCAAGGACTTCTTCTTCTAAATCTTTTGGAAAACATACTATATTTAAAGCCATAAATGGTTCTGCACCCATAGCATATATATCACTTAAAGAATTTGCAGCAGCAATTTCACCATATATAAAAGGATCATCTACAACAGGAGTGAAAAAATCCAAAGTAGAAACCAATGCTCTATTTTCATCTATCTTATATACTGCAGCATCATCAGAGGTTTCAATTCCTACGATTAAATTTTCGTGTTTAGAAAAATTTACATTTTTTATAAGATTACTTAAAGCCTCCGGCTTTATCTTTCCTGCTCATCCGCATGTTTTTGAAAGACTTGTTAATTTAACCATATGAATGCCTCCTAAAGAGTTTAAAATTTTACTGTTATAATAATGATAATTTATTATAACATAATTAACTTAAATTAATATATTTCAACATATTCTTTTATTTTATTAAAAGTAGTTTCCCCTATTCTGTCAACTTCCATTAGCTGCTCAATGCTTGAAAAAAAACCTTTTTGCTCCCTAAATTGAATTATCTTTTCTGCAGTCACTTTTCCGATTCCAGGAATGGAATCTAATTCTGCAATAGTTGCAGTGTTTAAATTTATTTTACTTAAATCATTAGATTGATGAGTTATGCTTTTTATTTGAGAAACATTTGAATTTTCTATGGTCTGTTCATGAGTTAAAGCTTTTTGAGGTATAAATATCATATCTTCATCTATTAATTTTCTTGCAAGATTGAGCCTTGCAATATCTGAAGAATCCTTTAACCCCCCTGCCATATCTACAAGATCTTTAACTCTTGCTCCAAGAGGCATTTCATATGTTCCTGGGTTTAATATTTCTCCTGTAATACATACCACTATTTTTTTTATTTCTTTAGGTTCATCTTCTATTGCGTTTTCATCAGTTTTTTCTTCAAATATGTCTTCTCTTGCATTAGAAACAGGGTAATTTTTATTTTGATATATTATGAATGCAAAAGCTAATAAAAATAAAATTATCCCTCCAATTATCCTGTTTTTCATAATAGCTCCTCTCAAATTAAGATATAGGTACTATGATTATTGACATTTTTTTTTTTTTTAAGTATCATAAATAAGAATTTTATTTTAAGAAGTATATAAATAATTACAAAAAATACATATAAATATATTGATATATGTTGTAATATATTGATATATGTTGTAATGTACTTATAAGAAAGTTATCTTTATAAGTTCGAAAATAAGACATAAAAAGGAAAGGAAAAGGATATAAAGGATATATGAGAAAATCAAAGAAGATAGTTTTAATTATTTTTGTGATTTTATTTGTATTTAATCAAAAAATAACACCTGTTGAAATCTCAACTTCCTCTGATGGTATTCCTGAAATAAATGCAGAAGGTTATGTTGTTATGGATTCAACTACTCATGATATCTTATTTTCAAAGAATGAAGATGTAAAATACCCTCCAGCTTCAACAACGAAAATAATGACAGCATTATTGGCACTTGAAAACGTTAAAGACTTGCAAACTAAAATTACAATTGGTAAAAATCCACCTCTAGTTGAACCTAGCTCAATTTTTTTAGTTGAAGGCGAGATAATAGACATTGAATCACTTCTTTATGCTACACTTCTTCAATCAGCAAATGATGCAGCAGAAGCTCTCGGAGAATATATGGGAGGCAGTAGAGAGGGATTTTGTAAGATGATGAATGAAAAAGCAAAAGAGCTTGGATGCACAAATACTAATTTTGTAAATGCATCTGGACTTCATGATCAAAATCAATATACCACAGCCCATGATTTAGCTCTTATATTGAATGAAGCCATTAAAAATGCGACATTTTTAAAGATAAGTACAACTGAACAATATTTCATATCCCAAACCAATTTAGGACCTGTTAGAGAATTATATAATCAAAATAGAATACTGCTTAAAGAAAATGAATGTTTCTATGATAAAGCTATTTGTGCTAAAACTGGCTATACAGATGAAGCTCAACATACATTTGCAGTGGCTGCAAGAGATGGCAATAAGACATTAATAGCTACATTTCTTATGGATAGTGTAAAAGGTTACAATATATATGCAAAGGATTGTTTTGAATATGGATTTAAAAATTTTACAGATGAGGTTGTATTAAATAAAGGGAATTTTGTTACAGATTACAATTTAAATGGAACAAATATTCAACTAGGAATTGCTGAAGATGTTCATAAAATAGTAAAAAATGGACAAAATAATGAAGTATCAGTATCAGATATAACTCTATTAGATAAAAATAAAACTAATTTTAAACAAGGGGAAGAAATAGCAACTGCTACACTTATGGTAAATGGAGTAAAAAAACAAATTAAGCTTACTTCCATAAATAATGTTACTATAATCTCTCACAACTCTACAAGCGCCAATACTACAGTTTCTCTTGATGATATAGGTGAAAAAGTTATTAATTCAGACCATCAATCTTTATTTATAAAATTCTGGAACGATAAAGCGAGTAATCTTTCTGTGATAGCCACTCTATTGCTTGTTTTATTAGTGATATTTTTGTTTTTAAGATACAAAAGCAATGTTGAGAAAAGAAATAAAAGAAGTACCAAAAAATAAATCTATTCTATAATTTTGTTTAACCAAAAAAATGCATCAATTTTAAATAATATTGTTAATTTAATTTATATAGTTTATCATATAAAATAAGCATAATGTTAAAACGTTTATAGAGGTGAATTATGAAAGGTGTTACTAATTTCAATACTTGGGATTCAAAAGGGCTGAACAATGTCATTGTACTACCTGATCTTGTAGAATTAAAAATTGCACTCTATGATAAAGATAAAAATCAGCTTGTAGAAAATCTAAGCTGGAGGAGCACTAATGAAGATATAGTTGAAGTTCGTAATGTCAAAAGATTTGGTTTTCATGGTACAAATGGTGAATACTTTGATCTAGATTTAATGTATGATGATTTTCAGTTTAACGTAGAATTTGCAGGAAGGGACAATATTTTTGTAATAAAGATATCTCCTTTTAGCCAAAATGACAACATAATATTTTGCATCATGAGCTCTTTAAGATGGGGTAAAAATGGCACTATAACTAAAAAGCCAGATGGCTTTGATATTCAAGGAGAAGAAGGTAGATATGATATACGCATACTTGGGGAATTTAATAATGAAGCCTTTGTAAACTCTGATTTACCTTGTATTAAAGTAAAATCAAATTCAGTCTTCTATCTATTATGTAACTCAAACTTCACTGAAGAAGAAGTAAATAGATTTTTAAATTTAAAAAGAAAAGAAACCATAGCTGATACAATAACTGGAAGAGGCTTCTTAGAAGATGCTCCTCAATCCATTTTAAAATGTTTAGAGTGGAACACCATATATCATCCTTTAAATAATTTAATTTATACTCCTGCAACAAGGACCCTATGTCTTGGAAATGGAAGTTATGGTACATATCATATGCAAGGTAAAGATGCTTTTTTAAATTCAATTTTATACGCAATACAAGATAAAGAGCTATCTTACCATGAAATACATGCTATCTTTAAAGAGTTTAAAAATGATATGATACCAAAATCTTCTACTTACTCAAACACTGAAACTAGAGAATTTGCAGCCCTCACAATAGGATCTTATTGTATTTTAAAACTATATAGACAATTTGGCGACAAGATACTAATGGAAGAATATTGCGACAAACTGGTATCATGGAATAACTGGTGGAAAGAAAAATTTTATAACAAAGATTACTCTTTGTTATTAGATCCTGAAGATACAAATAGTTTAAGTGTTGCTTTAAATTCGCTTTATGCTCTCGATTTATGGTGTATCAGTGAGATATATTCTATTTTAGATAAGAAAGAAGAAAGCGCTGACTTTTTCTCAAGATTTGAGAATATAAGAGATAGCATAAATGAATATCTCTGGAATGATGAAAATAGTATGTACTTTGACAGAGAATTAGATGGAAACTTTAAAGAAATTCTATACCTTTCATACTTTTTTACCCTAATAGCTGCTATACCATCAGAAGAGAGAGCTGAAGAAATAATAAATAATTTTTTATTTAATGAAGGAGAATTCTTTGGTGAATATGTGCTTCCAGGGGTAAGCAAAAAACATATGGATAAATTAAAGTATATGGATGAAAATAGAATAAATCCATTTAATAACTTTTTAGTAGTAGAGGGATTAAGAAGATATAGGAAATATGAAGAAAGCTTTCTTATATCGAGCAAAAATCTAGAATTGTTTTTAAATGAATGGTCTTGTGAAAACCATATTCATGAGAGCTACAATTACTTAACCGGAGATGGAGATGACATAAAGAATTCCGATCCATTTCATACAAATGGAGCACTTCTTGCATATACTGCACTATGTGAAGTTATAGACAATGAAGCTTGGGGAGGTATAAGGTTTGGTACTCTTTCACAAAGAGAAGCAGCCGTTGAAAATTTTTTGATACAAGGGGATAAATATACAGTTATAGTAGGTAGAGAAGTAAAGATATATAAAAATGAAATTCTGTTTGTTCATGTAAATGTACCTTGTATAATATATAATTTAAATTTAAAAGGTGATACTCTTAGTTTTTCATTTAAATCTAAATATAAGAATGCATCCTTAAGGCTTCATAATATTTCATCCTATAAAAACCTTCATATAGATTCAAAAGATAAAAATATAGAGTGCTTATTTAATAGAGAGATGTTTATTGTTATATAAAAATAAAAAAAGTCGTAAGAAGAAAATCTTATGGCTTTTTTAAAATATTAATTTAGGGGGCTATAGAGCCCCTATATAAACTTAATCCAATCCAAAGCTTATTTTTATAGCATTATCTACTAACACAATATCTCTATCTGTCATTTTACCTATCTTATCTCTTAGCCTTCTTTTATCAAGTGTTCTTATCTGTTCTAGCAATACCACTGAATCTTTGCTAAGCCCATAATCTTCAGAAGAAATTTCAACATGAGTAGGTAGCTTTGCTTTATTAATTTGTGAAGTTATTGCAGCTACAATAACAGTAGGACTGTATTTATTTCCAGTATCATTTTGTATTATAATAACTGGTCTAATACCTCCTTGCTCTGAACCTATTACAGGACTTAGATCGGCATAGTATATATCTCCACGTCTAATCACTTGCGTCATTAGGCAAATCACACTCCATACACAATTGCTATAACTATTTATTATTTGTATCCAAAGGGTCTTTGCTTGCTAAATCTTTTTCATATCTTGCAAAATCATCCATATCATTATAAAAACCTAACTCACTAATTTCCAGATTTATTTTTGCCATTTCATAGTATGCTTTCTCTAAATCTTTTAATTCTCTATTTTTACCCTTTTTAGATAAATATTTTATTATAGTGGCTTCAGCACTTTTTTTAATGCTATTTTTAGTCCTTATATTATCAATTTTATTTACAGCTTTTGAACCCATATTTTTTATCCCTCCTGCAAAAATGTTGTGAAAGCATAAATTATATTTTATACGCACATCATACATAGTTTCTAACCTTTACTACCTGACAGTGCTTAAAGTATATTCTCGGAACTCTTTTTGCAATCATACAAAGTACTTCATAATTTATTGTACCTAAGGATTGAGCTAAATCTTCAACTGTTATTTTTTCAAATTCAGTCTCTCCAATTATTATTACCTCATCACCTAGTGAAACATTTTTAACTAAATCAACATTTACCATACATTGATCCATGCATATACTTCCAACAATAGGAATTTTTTTATCCTTTATTATGACTTTTATTTTATTATTTAATATTCTTGAAACTCCATCTGCATATCCTACAGGTAAAGTTGCTATTTTTTCTGTCTTACTAGTTTTGTATTTTCTTCCATAACTTATATATTCTCCTTGCGGTAAATCCTTTAAATAAACAATTGTAGTTTTAAAACTTAAAGCTGGTTTTAAATCAATAATTTTTTTAACTTCTGTAGATGGGTAGCATCCATATAAAATAAGTCCTGGCCTTACAGCATCATAATAACTTTCAGGTATATCTAATATAGCAGCACTGTTTGATATATGTCTTATCCTATAGCTTATACCTAGAGATTTAATTTTTGAGCAAAACTCATCAAATTTTTTTAGTTGCATAGTTGAATATGTTTTGTCCTTTGCATCAGCTGAAGAAAAATGTGAAAATATACCTTCAATTTCCAAGTTCTCTAATTTTGAAATTTTATATATTTCATCAAGGCTCTCTTTAGAATATAAAAAACCAATTCTTCCCATACCTGTATCTAAAGCAATATGAATTTTCACATTTTTAAACTGACTTTGTGCAAGTTTTGAAATTTCAAGTGCTGTTTTATAATCAAAAACTGTTTGTTCAATATCATAATTTAAAATCATATGATGTAAAGATGGAGGGGTATAACCTAATACCAATATAGAGTCATTTATTCCTGAACGCCTTAATTCCACTGCTTCTGCAATTACAGCGACAGCAAATCTTGTTATACCATTTTCAGATAGCAAATGTGCAACATCTACAGCACCATGCCCATATGCATCTGCTTTCACCACTGCAATGATTTCTTTATCTTTTACTATTCTTTGTATATTTCTCAAATTATATTCAATATTGTCTAAATTTACTTCAACCCATGTTGGCCTTGTGTTATTATGCAATGGTGACCCCCCACAATAAAAAATTTACTATGATTTATAAAAGTTCAAATAAGTTGCTTTTAAAGTTTCTTTACCTTCTTTATCTGTAAATAAAAGTAAAGATGGTGTTAACAGTTCACAATTAATTAATAATTTTCCATTAACATAATAATAACTGTTAAATTCTAATTTTTCAATAGGCAATTCAAAAAAAATTTTCCCATTATATTCCATTTTTTTTAATTCATTTAAATTTTTACCCTCTGAAATATAGTCATTTATGTATTTATGGCAAAAAATAGAATGGAATATTTTATCAAAATCTGATTTTATTTCATAATTTTTATCATTTTGTATATCCGTGATTACTAGGCTTCCATCTTTAAAGTTATACAATCTATCTTCGTTTATTCTAACAGTATCACCAACATTTTCATCATAGTATATCGTTAAATCATAACTTGAAGTTTTCCTATTGCTAATTAATTGTAAATTAACTTCACTATAATATCTCTTTAGATTTTTAATACCATCAAATGGATCATTTGTTTTAGGCTTTCCACACCCAATTAAAAATATCAACAAAATTAAAATAAATAGTTTTTTCATACCTATCACAGTAAATAATTGCTTACTATTTATTTTTATTCTATATTAGCTTTAATTATTACAAAAGTATGCTCAACAAAGCTTTTGGAAAGTATTCAATCAAATCCGTAGCAGTTAATGAATAACTTTTTCTAGAAAGGATATCACAACAATACCCATGAAGATAAACACCTATAGAGGAGTAAATAAAAGCATCTTGTCCCTGAGCAATAAGAGATGTTAAAATACCAGTCAAAGCATCTCCCATCCCCCCAGATGCCATTGCAGCATTTCCTGTGGTATTTACATAAACTTTCTTACCATCTGTTACCACAGTTCTATATCCTTTTAAAACAACAATTATATCGTTTTCATAAGCAAATTTCTTAGCCTCATCTATTCTGTTTTCATTCACATATTCTACACTCTTTCCAATAAGCCTTGCAAACTCACCTGGATGGGGAGTGATGACTATTTCACAAGATCTATTCTTTAAAATTTCTAAATTATCCTTTAATACATTTATTCCATCTGCATCTATTATAAGCGGAGCTTTAGATGTGCTCATTAAATCCCTTACTGCTTCAAATGTCTTTTGGCTTTTTCCCATTCCAGGTCCAATCCCTATTGCTTTAGATCTTTCTATAATACCCTGCATTCTATCCTCTTTATATGTAACTACCATTGCCTCTAAAACTTTAAGCTTTACTATATTTTCTATAGATTCTTCCACACACATGGTCACTGTACCTGCACCGCTTTTGCAAGCTGCCATTGCAGCAAGGCATATAGCCCCTTCAAATCCTCTGCTTCCTCCAAATAAAGTTACATGACCAAGATCACCTTTATGTACATATTTATCTCTTTTTTTAAAATTATCTTTTACAAATTCTTTAGTAAGCATATATTCATTTGTACTATATTTTTCTATAGCAATAGAAGGTATTCCAATATTTTTAACTACTACTTCCCCTGTATATTTTTCTGAATCATAGGTTAAAAAACCTCTTTTCATCAATTGAAAGGTGATGGTTTTATCAGCACATATGCTCTTTCCAAGGGGCAAGCCTGTATCTGCATTTAACCCAGATGGCACATCAACTGATAAAATATTTTTAGAATTTTCATTTACAAGCTCTATGATATTACCTAAAAAATCTGAAACAGATCTATTTGTGCCAGTTCCTAATATGCAATCTATTACTAATTGTGACATCTTAATATGAGATATAAGATCGTAAAAATCGCTGCTTGAAGATATTTTTTTTATAAAAATGCCTAAAGCTTCGCAAGCTTCATAATTTATCCTGCAATCTTTTGACATTCTATCTATTTCCCCTATTATGTAAATTTTCAATTTTTTATTTTCAATAAATAAGATCCTTGAAATAGCAAATCCATCGCCACCATTATTTCCTACTCCACAAATAATCACAATATCATCTATGCCACGAGAAAGCACATAATCCGATACCTGCCTTGCAGCTTCTTCCATTAGTATTATAGAAGGTATCTTTAACCTTGATATGCTATAAACATCCACATCTTTCATAGTATTTATTGTTCCAATCATCATAACTATCACCTAATTAAATGATAACACAAAAAAAGTATGTGAAAAACACATACTTTAAATTTAATCAAAAAATTTTCCTATGCTATTTGTATCAATAAATCTTCTATTACATCATTCATATTAATGGGCGAAACACAATATTTACATATTTTATTGATGAAATCCTCTACTATTTTTTTATCTTCAGAAATATCTTTTCTTGTACTGTTGCATTGGAACTCAACATTTTGTCCTGTTATTATATTCATATTTGTTCTAATTCCATAATTTAATTTAACATTTTCGCCGCTTGCTGGAATTTCATCTTTTATTATTTCATAAGTATAAATGTACTCTTTATCGCCTTCAAAAATCTTATTAGTCAACGTACACATATTTTCACACCTCTTAATATTTATAGTTAATTTTACCACGATAACTGAATAAAAAAATGTAAAATTTTTAAATTAATTATAAATTTTTTTCAAACATTTTATAACAAATAGCAATTCAAAAGATTATTTTATAAAACATCGCTTTTGTTATTTTATTTATATAGTTTATTAAATAATATTAATACCAGCAATAAATATTATTATCTTATAAGTTGTACTGCATTATTAAATAAGTTTCTACAGTTGTTTATTTTCTCTTCTCCTCCAATTACACATATACCATAATCTTTAAAACAAGCTTCTATTACCCTTGAAAGTTGTTTTATATCATCAAGCTTGATATTTAAAATCTCATTTCGTTCTTTTTGCAACAAGTCATATGAAATATTTCTTATATATAACTCATCTGCAGTTTCTCCCTTTTGAGAAGCTGTTAAAGGATAATCCAATTTGCTTATGGTACCTAGTATGCTCTTTGTGAGTTCATCTTCATGGCAATCATAATTTTTTATATAATCTACCATACTTAAATAAACATCTATAGTCTCTTTTAAATTAGGATCTCTATATGAGGACAATATGAACCTACCATTTCTTGAAAAATTAATAAAACATCCATAAGCTCCTCCCATAACTCTCACTTTATTCCACAAATAATCAAAGCTTACAATTGCCTTTAAGACATTTAATTTTCCACTATATTCATATCCACAAGCTTTAAAATTGCTTGCTAAAGAAACATATTGTATTTGAGACGATGTTATTAAACCTTCATTTAATTTTTCAAGGTTTAATTCTAAATCTACATTGTCTCTTTCAAAAGATGGAACTTCTAAAAGAATCTCTTCAATAGCCGTCTTCACAATATCTTTATCTTGTTTATAACATGTAAAACCTACAATAATTTCATTTTTATTTATTAAATTTTTGAATATTGTTTTAATTTTTAAAACATATTCCTCAAATTTAACTTCAATATTTTCAATAATATCACATAAAAATTTATAAAAATCTAGCCCTTTTATGTATTCATTATATTTTCCAGCTTTTGAACAATATGACCATGCTCTTTCAAAAGATACGATATGACCTTCTGATATAAACTCCATTTCCATTCTGGATTTTAATTCATTAATTATCTCAATCCATCGCTTTTTATCATCAAATTTAGTCTCTTTAAACATCTCGACGATAAGCTCTTTAAAATCATTGAGCTTCGTTATTAGAACTTTAGATCTTATTATAAATTTGGGATTTAATATATCATCACAAAAACAATCAGGATATAATACAATATTAGGGTCTATACCGCCTGTATGTATGTTGATCTCATTTGAAAATTCCATATAATCATGTTTTGATGTGTCTATTTTTCCAAGCAATTCAGCTATCAACTTAAGATATGGAATGTCTTTTTCAACTCCTATATGTGCATTAAAGTAAATATCTATATATGCAATCTTATTCGTAAATATTTCATGATAAAATAGTTTAGCCCCTTCATGCTCTATAATTTCAATAGGATATCTTTCGACTTCCTTATTTATATCTTCTATTTTAAGTTTTGGAAGTGTATCTAATGCTTCTTTTGAATCAAATTCTCTTTGCTTATTGATTAAAATCTTTGTATTTTCAATTATTTCATCTATTTCATCAGCAGATAATGAATTTTTTATATCATAAAGCATTGAAGATATGTCTTTTTCCTTTTTTTCATTTAAGGATTTTTCAGGAGATAATACTACAAGAGCTCCATTACTACAACTTAGTATTTTATTTTTTATAATGTTTTCAAAATACCCATTTAACATGTTTTCTTTTATATTCTTTAAAGCATCTTCAAAAAATAAATGCTCATAGGCATCTCCATCATATATCCATGATGTTAATGCTCTTAGTGCATAAATTATCCCCTTTGGATACCCCCCAAAGTTTGCTTCTCTTAATTTAAATTCTTTTGAATTAACAACCCCCTCTACTAATTTAGGATCAAGACCTCTCTCTGTTATATGGTTTAATATCTTTAAAAAGATTTCTTTAAATTCATCCTTCTTATCTTTTTCAGAATTCTTAACTACTACTCCAATTGTAGAATACTTAATATCTGAATCCACATAACCAAATACATCTTTTCCAATTTCTGATTCAATAAGAGCTTTCTTTAATGGCGATGATGGCATCTCAAATAAAATGTCCCCTAACATGCTATATGCCAGAGTTTTTTCACAATTTAACGTATCATCTAAAACATAGTTAATCGAAAGATAAGATTTTTCATCTTCTCTTTCATTATTTGTTATAGAATAAGAGTAATAAAACTCCTTAAGTGTTGCACAATCAATTTTATTTTTTATGTAAGAATCTATATTAATTCTTTCAAAGGAAGAAAAGTATTCATCATTTATGTATTTTAGTTTCTCTTCAATGTCCATATCACCATATAAAAAAGTATAGCTATTAGATGGATGATAATACTTTTTATGAAATTCTATAAAATTTTCATATGTAAGATCTGGAATATGCTCAGGATCTCCACCAGAATCGACACTATAAGTAGTAATATCACAAAATAAGCTCTGTTGAATTTTTCTAAATAACAATGATTCAGGTGATGAATATGAACCCTTCATCTCATTATAAACTACGCCTTTATATGTAAGCTCAGAATCTTTATCACAAAGTTCATAATGCCATCCTTCTTGCATAAAGCTTAATTTATCTTTATATATATTTGGATAGAATACTGCATCTAAATATACATCCATTAAATTATTGAAATCTTTATGATTTCTGCTTGCAACAGGATATACAGTTTTATCAGGATAAGTCATAGCATTTAAAAATGTAGCAAGAGACCCCTTTAAAAGTTCAACAAATGGCTCCTTTACTGGGTATTTTCTCGATCCATTTAAAACACAATGCTCAAGTATATGTGCAACTCCTGTGCTATCTTCAGGAGGAGTTCTAAAAGCTATGTTAAAAACTTTATTGTCATCTTTATTATTTAAATAAAATAACTTTGCAGAGGTTTTCTCATGTTCAAATAAATACCCTGTAGAATCTATTTCTTTTATTTCTTTCTTATCTTTAAGTATAAATCCGTTATATATTTTTCCTATCTCCATGTTTTAACTCCTAATTATTGTTTTTTGACATCATCCTATTTTTTTTCGTACATTCTATGACAGCCTTCATTATAGCTCCCCTAAAGTTATCCCTTTCAAGAGAGTACACAGCTTCTATTGTCGTTCCAGAAGGAGAACATACCATATCTTTTAATTCTCCAGGATGTTTTCTGGTTTCAAGAACCATTTTAGCAGCTCCAAGAGTCGCTTGTGCTGCAAAAATATAGGCATCCTCTCTTTTCATGCCTTCAAGGACTGCTCCATCTGCGAGAGCTTCAATAAACATATACACATATGCAGGGGATGAGCCGCTTATACCAGGCACTATATCCATAATTTTTTCACTTATTACCTTGCATTTCCCTACACACTCAAATATCTTTACCACCATCTCAAGCTCTTCATCTGTAACATTTTCATTTCTGCATATACCAGTCATACCCTCTGAAACCATGGCTGGTGTATTTGGCATGGTTTTAACTATTTTCACATCTCTAGTAAATATTTTTTCCATATAATCGATGGATATACCTGCAGCTATTGAAATTATGAGCTTTTTGTTTAATATTTCAATAGGACATTCTCTTTTAATCTCTTCCATAACATCTTTATATACATCTGGTTTTACAGCCAAAATCATAGCATCACATTTTTTGCATATTTCACCAATATTACTTAAAATCTGAATATCATATTTTAATTTTAAATCGTCACATTTTTTAATATCACTATCCACTGCAAAAATATCTCTTGCGTCCATATATTTACTTTTAATTATTCCTAAAATAAGTGCACTGCCCATATTGCCTGCACCAATAAAACCTAATTTCATATTTTTCACACTTAATCTATAACAAGCTATTCATGCAATTTGTCATAATACTATAAATTCCATGAATATCTTGCCTAATAGTTTATCCTTTCTATTTATTTTTTAAATATATTTTAAGATTAATATTTATCATTTTATGAAACTTTACATTATGCAATAAAAAAGCTACTTATACTATTACTATAATTAACCAAAAATCATTATTTTAATTCCAAATAATATCAAAATTATACCTGCAAGATATTGAGAATATCTTTCAATTATTTCAATTTTTTTCAAGTGGGTTGCTATGTAAAATCCTATGGCAGACATTATAAATGAAATAAATCCAATAAATATAGTATCTATAATTCCAATGTACACGCTCAAAATTTTGCTTATTACTGTGAAACCTATTATGAGAGCATCTATGCTTACTGAAATCCCAAGTATGATAAATATACCTTTTTTCATTATTATAGATTCTGATTCTTGTTTATTGGATATAGCTTCTTTTATCATAAGTGTTCCTATTATTGCTACTATAACTCCTCCTATAACATCAGGTATAACTAAGATATACCTATTGAATGCTCTCCCCATTAACATGCCAAAGGCAGATAGTAGAAATTGAAAAAATCCAAAAGACAAAATAAATAATATTTTTTTATTTATTGTTAATTTATCCTTTAACCCTATTGAAATGGATATTCCAAATGCATCAAGGGAAAGTGCTAGAGCCACTGAAAATAGTTCAAATAACGCCAAAATGCCCTCCTAAATTTATTAATTATTTTAAATTACTTAATTATTCTATAATTAAATTATTTCATTCACCAATAACTCGTATATTTATCAATAATTAGGTTTCACTTCAAAAAAAATATTCTATATGATTAAAATATATCCTTTTATAGTATTTATATGCTATAATAAAAATGCAATATAAGTAGTAAATCTATAATTATTTTAACTTTATTACTATTATATTATAAATAAAGTTATTTAAACAGTGGAAATTAATTTAGTTTAATTTTTAGGGGGTATTTTTATGAAATCAACAGGAATAGTAAGAAAAGTAGATGAGCTTGGTAGAATTGTATTGCCCATCGAATTGAGAAGAACATTAAATATTGAAATTAAGGATGCTTTAGAAATCTATGTAGATGGAGATCAAATTATTTTAAAAAAATATGAACCAGCATGTGTTTTCTGTGGAGATGCAAGAAATGTTGAAAACTTCAAGGGCAAAAACATCTGTGAAAACTGTTTGAATATATTAAAAAATGAAAGATTTTAATTGAAGATTTGATATTAAATGCTTAACTAAAAGATGGGTACTTTTATAAGCCTATCTTTTTCTTATTTAAGTTAAATAATGTGAAAAAATCATAAATATGCTGAAATCATAACCAATTTTTTAAAATATTAGACAAAGGTTAATTTATGTTTATCATAAATTAACCTTATGTGGTCAATCATCTAATCATCTATAGCTTCAAGTAATTTACTAAGAGCTTTTTTTTCTATTCTAGATACATATGATCTTGATATGGACAATATACTTGCAATCTCTCTTTGAGTACATACCTTCTTATTATTAAGACCATATCTCATTTCTATTACCTTTTTTTCTCTATCTGTTAAAAGTTTGCCCATTACTTCATAAAGCCTCTTTATTTCAATCTCGTTTTCCACTATCTCAACAACAGTTTCTCCATTATTTCCAAGTACATCTATTAAGCTGATTTCATTTCCTTCTCTATCAAATCCAATAGTATCTTGCAGATACATATCATTTTTTGTTTTCTTGTTATTTCTTATTACCATGAGTATTTCATTTTCTATACACTTTGCTGCATATGTTGCAAGTTTTGTTCCCTTTGACATCTTATAAGAATCAATAGCCTTAATCAGTCCAATGGTACCTATGGAGATTAGATCTTCAACTTCTCTGTTCTCATTATTATATTTTTTTATTACATGTGCTACAAGTCTCAAATTTCTTTCTATCAAAATTGCTTTTGATTCCAAATCTCCTTCTTTTAACCTTTCTAAATGATACCTTTCTTCTTCTGGATTCAAAGGCTGTGGAAATGACTTGCTATTTGATATAAATGATGTCAAGAAAATTAAAGATTCAAAAATAGTATATATACTATCTAATAGTAGCATAATTTTCCTCCAAAAACTGCTTAATATATAGATATGTTTTAAACTCTACATAAAATGCTACTACTTTATTAATAATTTTAATAAGTTATTAAGAGTTAAATAAAATATTCTTTTAACTTTATTAAAGATACTATAAATTTATATATAATTTTTGTTTTAAATTAAATATTAAATAAATTAAATTTTAGATATAATTCTTTATATATTAATTTCAAAATATGGAATAAAAATATCTTTTTAGAACTTAATTCTTAAATAAATTGTGAATTTATTTTATTTTGTAACTTTTTATTGACATCACATGAATAATTTTACCAATATATTTAAAAAACATATTATACTTAATTACAAAAACTAATTTTTATATTAATGATTTATTTTTAATATAAATATATTGTGAAAGGTGATTAAGAGATGATTAGTGAAATATATAGCAATCTTATTTTAAAAGCAGCAAAAGTAAAACTTGAACCATATGATATTTTTCAAAAGGAAGATACATATACCTGGATTGATGATAATGATTGGTTTTTAACTATCATTGAATTTATCCACTCAGTTCAAGAAAAAGAGATTTTTTTAAACACAGGCTTAAATTTTCTGTGGCATAGAAAAAAAATATTTACTTTTGATTTTTTTAAAGAAGAGACAAGCATAAAATATGATAGTGAAGAAGATTTTTATGATAAATCACTTCAATTAATGCAAATTGCTATTAACAAAGCTCTTTTTTATAGAAAGTTTAGAAAATTAGATTTTGCAAAAGAACAAATATTATCTACTCAGTATAATGTTTGGAAATTTAATTATTATAAGATGATAATCTGCTTTTTATGCGATGATGTTGAAAATGGCAAGAAATATTTCAAACTTTTCTCGAACAATGTTGGACTTAATAATGAATCAAATCTATTTATAGAGGAGCAAAAAAAATTGTACAACCCTCTTGTAAATGTTCCTGAAAAAATGAAACAAACTATCATTGAAAATTCCAAGAAAAATATTTTTGAACAGAGATTATTTTATAATAAAAATTTCTTAAGCAAGTTAAAAACAGAAGAATTATACATATTAAAGTAAATTAATTGACATCTTTTATGCTTTATGATAAAGTATCATAAATGTTAACTTAAAAGAGGTATATTTATGCTTTTAAAAGATATCCATCACTCTCATACTTAGTGATTAAACTCATAAAAACTATGGGTTTAATCTTTATGGTTAAGCCCGAGGATGATGGATTTCTTATTTTCTATTATCGCCTAGGTTTAACCAGGCGTTTTTTTATTCAAAAAAATTTCCAAAGGATGTGATTATATATGAAAATTACCCCAGTAAAGGGAACCTGTGATTATCTTCCAAATGAAGCCTTAATAAGAGATTACCTTAAGACACAAATTCTAAAAACATATACAGCTGCTGGTTTTGAAATTATAGCAACTCCAATGCTTGAAGATATAGAAAACCTTGATAATAGTGATGGTGGTGACAATTTATCTCTTATATTTAAAATTTTAAAAAGAGGAGAAAAATTAAAAAAATCAATTGAAGAAAATAATATAGATGAACTTTGTGATCTTGGTTTAAGATATGACTTAACTTTGCCTCTTTCAAGATACTATGCAAATAATAGATCTAAACTCAATAATCCATTTAAAGTTATCCAAATGGATAAAGTTTTTAGAGCAGAGCGTCCTCAACGGGGCAGAATGAGGGAGTTTATGCAATGCGATATAGATACAATAGGTACCACATCCATAAGCTCTGAAATAGAATTAATAGATACTGCTGCTAAGGCTCTTTTAAGTATTGGAATAAAAAACTTTAAAGTTAAAATCAATGATAGAAGAATCTTAAAGGATATACTTCATTTTATGCGATTTAATGATGATCAAATTGGCAACGTTTCTGTGATCATAGATAAATTGGATAAAATAAGTGTAGATGGAGTTGAAAATGAACTCATAGAAAAAGGATATAGCATAGATTCAATAAATGAGCTCATGGAAATATTTAAATCTACACCCTTTACACTAGAGAAGGCAAAAAAATATTGTATTGACACAAGTTATGTGAAAAATTTACAAAAAATCATAGAGAGCATAGAAGAAATTTCAGAGAATAAATATGCTATAGAATATGATATTTCATTGGTGAGAGGCCAAGGTTACTATACTGGTGCAATTTTTGAAATTGAAAGTTTGGATTTTAAAGGTTCCATAGCAGGTGGAGGAAGGTATGATAATTTAATTGGTAAATTCCTAAAAGAAGATATCCCTGCAGTTGGTATATCCATAGGATTTGAAAGGATATTTAATATATTTTGCGAAAATAATTTTGAAATACCTGATACTAAGAAAAAGATAGCAATTGTATATGACAATGATGATACCATTGTAGAAGCTATAAAATATGCAAATAAAATTCGCGATGAATATGATGTGTCTTTATTTATAAAACCAAATAAGCTTGGAAAGCTTAAGGAAAAGCTAGAAAATCAAAAGTTCTATGGTGTTTATATTTTAGGACAATCAACAGAGATTGAAATATTTTCTAAAAAGGAGAATTAAGATGGAGTGGTCTATATTTCCATACAATAATGATTCCATATCCTGTACAAAAGAGAACATAGATGGAATACCATTTTTAAGATTTAGACCTAAAGATTGCAAAGGTGTTTTACCAACAGTTATTTATTATCATGGATGGCATTCATCTAAAGAATTTAAAGTGTTTGAAGCTCAAATTATATCAAGTTATGGATATCAAGTTATTGTACCTGATGCATTATATCATGGTGAAAGGGATCCTATTGACCATGATGATAGTGAAAACTTAGATAGATTTTTATGGGAAATCGTTTTTAAAACTGTCACCGAATCACGTACATTTATAGATAAAATTATAGATTCTTATGAAGCTGACTATAATAGAATATGCGTTATGGGTACCTCTATGGGAGCATTTAGCGCTGGTGGGATTTTTATTTTAAATCCTCATATAAAATGTCTCATTGGAATCAATGGAACATTTTCATGGAAAAGTGTAATTGAAAAAAAACATAGGCAATATGATGAGGAGTTTATAAAAGAGTATAATCCAATAAACAATCTTAATAAATTAAATAAAAGAGCAATTTTAATGCTGCATGGCACAGAAGATACATCTGTACCTATAGACGGTCAAAAGAATTTCTTTACTACAGCTAAGACCTATTATACAAATTGTCCTTGGAAAATTGAACTTGTAGAGTTTTCTGGAGTAAATCATAGATCTACTGTTGGTATGCTTGAAAATGCTGTTATGTGGATTAAAAAGTTCTTATAGATTTTTAAAAAGGCATCCTTTACATATGGATGCTTTTTTTATTTTAATAAGGAAAATTAATAAATGGTATAGTAAATTTCCCTCACCTGTAAAAGTGAGGGCTAGTAGGAGTATAGTTCTTTTATTATTTATTATGTGCTTGATCTATTAACATATTGCAAATCTTATTAAAAACTGGTCCACATACTGAACCTCCTAAGGTATCTTTAGATAATTCTTCTCCAAATATACATATGGTATAATTTCTTTCATCAATTGTTATATATCCTATAAACCAGCCATCATACACCTTAACTTGAGATTCTACTCGCTCAGATGTACCAGTTTTTCCACCCATAACATAACCTGGTATTTTAAAATCTTTTAAATTTTCATTATCTAAAACATTTTCCATATCTTTTTTTACAAGCTTGCTTGAAATCTTTGAAAATACTTTTTCTGTAGTTGTTTTCCATTTTTTAACAAGATCCCCTTTTGAATTTGTTATACCTTCTAAGATGCTTGGTTTCACAAATATACCTTCATTTACGATGGTATTTGCCATGCTTATAGCTTCTATTGGAGTAATTCTTATATTTTGACCAAATGATAATAAAGTTATATCTCCATTATCTAAATTTTCATCATTAAACAGCATTTCTCCACCAACCTCATCCTGCATATCTAGAAGTTTTTCATTAAGGTGAAGTTTATATAGATAATTTTTCATATCTTTTCCTATTCTATGACCAATCTGAACAAAAACATCATTGCAAGACTTTTTCAAAGCTTCATCTATTGTCAATTCGTCGTGGTAGCTTGTGTAATCTTCATATCTACTTTCACATTTAAATTTTTCATCTCTTGATACTAAATTTTTATCAAATGCAATAGCTTCAACTATTATCTTAAATATAGATCCTGGATAAAAGCCTCCATATGTCCCTAAGCCAATATTTCTGTTTTCTAATAAGTAATTATCTTGTGTCATTGAAAGTATTTTACCTGTTTCAGATTCCATTAACATTGCAGATAGATTCTTGCATTTATCATCATTATATTCTTTTAGATATTGATGAATTTCTGTTTGGAATTTTTCATCTATAGTTAGCATTATATTGCTATTTTTTTCTAAAGAACTCCTCTCTTTGACTTTATAATTTCCATTTTCATCAGGGTAAAACTTTAAATAATCATATTCATTGTCCTTTGTAATTTCAAATATTAAACCTTCAATACCTGATTTTAATTTTTTTGTTCCATTATCTTCATAAAGCGGATTCATGAGCATATTTTCTATACTATAATCATTTTCTTTATCTATGGATTTTTTTTCAAAACAATATGTACCTTGAAGCAATTCAATTTCATTTAATTTATCGTAGGTTTTTTTATCTATCTCAAAATACTTTTTATATCCAGGCTCTTCAAATATTTTTGTTATATCATAATCATCATTATATCCTTTTAAAATATATTTTACTG
This sequence comes from Clostridiaceae bacterium, assembly GCA_031549525.1. Taxonomy (GTDB): domain Bacteria; phylum Bacillota; class Clostridia; order Clostridiales; family Clostridiaceae; genus WQUF01. Next base: position 26,417 of record JAVBPQ010000045.1, read on the forward strand.
TAAGAAGTTTTTCCATATTTTCTTCTTGATTATATTGTTGAAAGTTTTTTTTATCTACTACAAAATAATAAGACGCTTTATATTTTATTATATCAATGCCATTTTTATCTAATAACTTATAATTTATATCATTAGTCTTTTCTGTATATCCATATTGATTTTCTGCAAGAACTTTTAAATAAGTTGAAGATGTCAAAAACATTATTCTTAAGATCAATAACATGAGCATCAGTGAAAAAAAAACCGAAAGCATAAATATCCTTATATTCATTTTTCTTCTCAATAAAAACACCTCTGTTTGATTATTAACAGGATAAAGGTATATTTATACATAAAATCAATATACCTTTTCTAAATCTATATCTTAATAAAAGCTTTAATTTTCAATGCTTTTTAATGTTAAATATAGTAAATTTAAAAACAAATTTTTATTTAGTATTTTAGTGGAATTTATTAAAAAAATAACTTAAAATTAATATAAATGAAATTTTAAAAAAGAAGTGATTAAATATTATCTATTTAGTAAGGCACGGTGAGATAATTACACATGATGAAAAAAGATTTATAGGAAGATGTGATGTTAATCTTAATGAAAAGGGATACAATCAAGCTAAAGTTTTAAAAAAATATTTTGAAAATAAAAATATCAATTCTATATATCACAGCAATTTAAGAAGAACATGTGAAACAGCACATATAATTGCAGGGTCTACAGTTATTATAAAAAAATGTCCTGATTTAATGGAAATAAATATGGGTACGTGGGATGGAGAAAAATTTTCTAAAATAAAGAAAATATTTCCTTTAGAATTTGAAAAAAGAGGCAATGATATCATAAATTATAAGACTCCATGTGGAGAAAGTTTTTTTGAATGTAGTTTAAGAGCAATAAATGCATTTATTAAAATTACAAAGGAATCAAAAGAAGATATAGTCATCATATCTCATGCAGGTATAAATAGATGTATTTTGTGCACACTCCTTAAAATAGATTTAAAAAATATGTTTTCTATACCTCAAGATTATGGTTGCATCAATATCATCGAAAAAAAAGAAGATGAGTTCTTAATTAAACAAATAAATTTTTTGCCAAAAGGGTGATTTTTAAATGAAAGTGAAACAAATTAAAGAAATAAAAGCCATTATAACGGCTGCTGGAATGTCATCAAGGATGGGAGTTTTTAAACCTCTTATAAAGCTTGGCTCTACCACCTTTATCGAGCATGTAATATCAAATTTTCAAAAAGCTGGTATTTGTAAAATCATCGTAGTTTGTGGCAATAAAATGGCTCTAGTTAAGAATACATTAAAAGATCTTGATGTTAAGATAGTTCCTAATTTTGAATATGCAAGCACAGATATGCTCTATTCCATTAAAAAAGGGCTTTTAAGACTTAATAAAAATTGTAGCGGTTTTTTTATTACAACAGTAGATACTCCGATATTTTCAAGCTTTAGTATAAAGAATATGATAAAAATAGCTACTGCTAAAGATAAATGTATCATAATACCTAAATATAAAAATAAGGAAGGACATCCAGTATATATATCTTCTCATTACATAAAGGATATACTTAATTATGAAGAAAATTATGGATTAAAAGGTTTTTTAGATAAATTTGAAGATGATAAAATTTACTTAAATATTCCAGATCCTGGTATAACAATGAATATCAATACTCCAAGTGATTTAGTTGAAATTCAAGATTATTTTAAAAATATTGATATACCTTCTTATGAACAATGCTTGGAAATACAAATTTTTTTTAATATGAATGACAATATTAACGCTCATTGCTCAAAGGTTTGTGAAATAGCTCAAGGTATAGGAAAACAATTTATGGATAAAGGCATTAATGTAAATATGAAGCTCATCATTGCAGCAAGCCTGCTACATGATATAGCAAAGGGAATTAAACATCATGATAAGGTAGGAGCAAAATTTATGAAAGAAATGGGTTTTTATGATGTTTCAGATATCATTTTAAATCATATGAGTTTAAACGATCCTATTGTGAAAGAACCTTATGAAAAGTATATAGTCTATCTTGCAGACAAGCTCGTAAAAGGCGATAGCTATGTAGGTGTAAATAATAGATTTGATGCTAAAATACTAAAAACTAAGGATGAGGATGTTAAAAGTATCATCTTGAAGAAAAAGCAAACAGCCTTATATGTTGAAGAGCAAATTAAAGATATTTTGAAATAAATTTTCTTCGATTTTCATAATTAGATAAATATAAAAAACAGATAGTACACTTTATGAACATAGCATTTGTTCGCTTTATTCGTAATTGTTTGAATACGAATAATAAGAGGTGTATTTTTTATGTTAAAAATTAAGGATTTCATTATCTCTAATTTTATTAAAAACTCTGATAAATGAAGCATTATATATAATTTTTATATAATTGACCATGAATATTGACGATGTTATCATGAAAAAAGTGAAGCAATATTTTTAAAAATATTTATGATAGAGGTGGATAATTTGATAAAAAGAGAAGAAATTTTTGAAAAAATATCTCAAAATGTTGTTGATATGGAGGAAGATACTGTTGCTAAGCTTTGCAGCAAGGCTTTAAAAGAAAATATCCCAGCTGGTGAAACTATAAATGAAGGATTAATAAAGGGTATGGATAGGGTTTCTGTACTATATGAAGAAGAAGAATATTTTCTTCCAGAAGTTTTAATGTGTTCAGATGCTATGAATGCAGGACTTGATGTATTAAATCCTCATTTAGAGAAGTCTGAAATGGAAAAACCTATTAAGATTGTAATTGGAGTTGTAGAAGGGGATACTCATGATATAGGAAAAAACCTTGTGAGGGTTATGATGGCATCATCAGGTATGGAAGTTTATGATTTAGGAAGGGATGTACCTCTTAATAAATTTGTAGAAAAAGCAGAAGAAGTAAATGCAGATGTCATTGGTATGTCTACCCTTATGACAACCACCATGGATGGCATGAAAATTGTTATTGATAGCTTAAAGGAAAAAAATATTAGAGATAAATATAAAGTTTTAATAGGTGGCGGACCTATTTCAAAACGCTTTTGCGACGAAATTGGAGCAGATATATATACAAAAGATGGAGCAGAGGCAGTGAGAACATTAAAGGCTGTTTTTGGGAAGGAGTAAGAATGTATAGAGAAGATGTTATGACTCCAAAAGAGAGATTAAATGCTTTTTTAACAGGGAATGAAATGGATAGATCGTTATGTATGCCAATTGTTACAAGTTATGCTGCTAAAATTACAGGTGACAATGTAAAGGATTTTCAATTAGATCCAAAAGTTATGGCTAAATGTCATATTGAAGTGTATAAGAAACTTAAATATGATTTAATATACCTTTTTACAAATTGCTCTGCCATTGCAGAAGCTATGGGACAAGAGCTTTTTTATTATGAAGATGAACCTGCAGGATGTCTTGATCCTATAATCAAAGGGGAAGAGGATTTAAGTAAAATAAAAGTTTGCTCTGAAAATGATGGAAAACTATCTGTATACTATGACGCTCTTGATATATTAAATAAGGAAATTGGAGATGAGGTATACCTTTCTGTGTGTTTTTCAGGTCCCCTTTCTACTGCAGCTACTTTAAGAGGTGTTGAAGAATTTGTAAAGGAAACCTATAAAAATCCTGAGTTATGTCATAAATTATTGAGACTTAGTACAGATAGCTGTAAAGTTTTTATGAGAAAATGCATAGAAAAAGGAGCTGTTCCTGTTATATTAGAACCTATTTCTTCAGGAAGTATCTTTAGTCCTAAGATGTTTATGGATTTTTCTTTTCCTTATGTAAAAGAATTAGTGGATTATGCCCATGAGTTAAAGGCTCTAATAGCTTTCCATATTTGTGGTAAAACAAATAAAATCATAGGCAAAATGGCAGATACAGGAGCTGATATTGTAAGCTTTGATATTTGCGATTTAACTATTGCAAAGGAAAAAGTAAATGGAAGGGCAGTACTCCTTGGAAATGTAACTCCTGCAGATATACTTTTATTTGGAAAAAGTGAAGAAGTTGAAAAGATCTGCGCAGATTCTTTGGAATTTATGAAAGATTATAAACCAGGATTTGTTTTAGCAACAGGATGTGAACTCCCTAAAAAGATACCTTATGAAAATTTAGAAGCTATGATGAGGGCAATTAGGACCTATGGGCTAAATGAGGACTTTAAAGTATGAATGAAAAGCAAAGGTTATATAGAGCTTTAAATAGGCAAAAGTTAGATAGGCCACCTGTGATATGCCCTGGGGGAATGATGAGTGCAGCAGTTACAGGGGTTTTAGATAATGTACTAAGTAATCACAATGAAGATTCTAAGAGCATGACAATGGTTTCTAAGAATATTTATGACAAGATAGGTTTTGAAAATTATGGAGTTCCTTATTGCCTTACTGTTGAAGCTGAGGAGATGGGGGCTTTAGTTGATTATGGAAATAAAAAGACTGAGGCTAGAGTATTAAGCTATAATCCCATATCTCTTGAAGAAATGATAAAGACATGGACAGATAATAACATAAACATTAAAAGATCTGATGTTGTGACTCAAGCTGTTTCTTATCTTAAAAATGATGATATTCCTGTAATAGGAAATATATCAGGTCATATTTCTGTGGCAACATCTATTTATGAACCTGTAGATGTATTTAAGCTTTTCAATAAAAATCCTGAGCTTATGAAAAAGTATCTAGATATTATAAATGAATATTTAAAGGATTTTGCAATGCGCTTAATTAAAAATGGAGCAGATGTAATTGCAATATCAGATCCAACTTCTACAGGAGAAATATTAGGAGCTAAAAATTTTGCTAAATTTTCTCTGCCTGTGTATAAAGATTTAATTCATTTTATTCATAAAGAAGGAATACCTGTTATACTGCACATTTGTGGTGCTGCAAATGGTATAGTAAATCAAATGGAAGAAACAGGAGCAGATGCTTTAAGTTTTGATTCCATTGTTAGCATTAAAAATGTAAAGGAAAAGGTGAACACACCTGTAATGGGGAATGTTAGTACTCAATTATTAACAATAGCAAGAGAAGATCAGATTAGAAGGGCTACTAATTATGCCATGGACTCTTTAGTGGATATTGTGGCACCTGCTTGTGGTATTGGCATGGAGACAAAAGTTTCAAATTTAAAAACCATGGTTTGCTCTGTTAAAGAGAGGGACTAGCATGGTAAAAGTTCATTTTAAGAATCAAAAAAAAGATGTGCATTGCAAAGATAATACTTTGCTCGCAAATTTAATAAAAGCTGAACATATTTTTATGGAGATGCCTTGTAATTGTATGGGATTTTGCAAAAAATGCAGAGCTTTAATTAAAATTTTATCAACAGGAAAAGAAAAGGAAGTTTTAACTTGCACTTATAAATTAAAGGAAGATATTGAAGTATATATTAAAGAGCCTGATTTAAATTTAATATCTACAGATGGTGGTAAATCTATGGACGTTGAATTAAAGCCTTCAATTTATAAAAAAGAGCTTGGTGTAATAGACAAAACTTCTTTCCTTCCATTTATGAACACTATACATGGCTATGATTTTAGTTTAAATGCAATGAAGAAAATTTCAGATTTTGAAAAAGCAAAATCAAGTGATTCACTCTATGGGATACTTTATAAAAATACAATCCTTAATATTGTAGACTCCCATGAAGAAAAGATATTAGGAGTTGCTGTTGATCTTGGGACAACAGGAGTTTCTATGTATCTATTAGATCTTGAAACAGGAGATATTTTAGATAAATCTTCTTTTTTAAATCC
>JAVBPQ010000130.1:0-7327 GCA_031549525.1 Clostridiaceae bacterium
TTCACAAAATCATAGTATATGTAATCCTTCTTATATTCAATGGAATATCTATTTAGGGGAAGCATATAAGCTCCTTTGCTGTCATAATGTTTGATATTCCTTATTGAATCTATACTAAAATTTTCATCTCCTATTAAAATAACCCAAAGCAACTTTAACACCTTCCTTTATTTAAATTGAATAAAATATTAAATAATATACCTATCAAGGCCTTTGGATTAACCTAAAGCCTTAGATAGATAAAAATATTAAAAATCAAAATTTAGCTATGAAAAAAATTAAACAGAAAGCAAATAGAAAGAAATAATGATATAAATATTGAAAGAAAATAATTAAGCTAATTTTTCATCCTTAAAAATATTGAACATCATATCTAAAATACTATGCATATCTTCTTTAGATATGTCAGCTTTGTTAGCAATTTTGATAGACTTTAACAGGTTTTCTTCTATATCTTTAATCATGTGTTCTCTTATGAGTTTTGAATGTTTTCCTATAACAAAACAACCTTTTCCTTGAATGTTATTAATATATCCTTCATTTTCAAGATCTTTATATGCCCTATTTATGGTTAATACACTTATATTCAGTTCTTTTGCCAAAGATCTTATAGATACAAGTTTAAAATTTTCTTCTAATTCTCCAGATAAAATTGCATCTTTTATCTGATTTTTAATCTGTTCATATAAAGGTACTTCTGAAATGTTAGATAAAATTAACTTTAACATTTAACACCTCAAACAACTTAAAATATGTGTACATACTGTTATGTTTACTATAGTAACAGTTTACTACTAAACTTAAATATTGTCAATAAAAATAACTACTTTTGTATGATTATAAAAGTAGTTATTTATTAGATTTATGGTCAAATTATTTCAAACTTCTTTGCTTGCATGTACAATTCATTTCTAAAATCAGGATGGGCAATGGCTATTAAATTGTCCACACGATTTCGAACTGGCATGGCTTTTAAATAGGCAATTCCATATTCAGTTACTATATAATCTACATTGTTGCGAGACAAAGTAACTATTGATCCAGGGGATAATACAGGTTGAATCGTTGATACTGTTCCATTTTTAACAGTTGAAGTGAGCGCTATTATAGATCTTCCATTTTTAGCATGTATAGCACCAAGAGCTGTATCAGATTGCCCTCCTGTACCACTCCAAACCTTTGTGCCTAAGGATTCTGCACATACTTGACCTGTTATATCTACTTGCAATGCAGTATTTATTGAAACCATATTATCATTTTGCGCTATAACCAAAGGATTATTTACATATTCTCCTCGAAGAAGATTTACACTTGGATTATTATTTATGTAATCATAAAGACGCTGATTTCCAAGAACAAAAGTTCCTATCATCTTGCCCTTATGCAAAGTCTTCTTCTTACCTGTGACAACTCCGCTTTCAGCAAGCTCTGCCATTGCACTGGTTATCATTTCAGTATGAACACCTAAATCATGTTTATTCATGAAGGCCTTTGCCACAGCATTTGGTATTCCTCCGATTCCAAGTTGAATGGTATCTCCATCATTAACCAATGTAGCTACATATTCTCCAATGGTGATCTCATCTTTTGTAAGTTCAATATCAGGGAGTACAGGCACTGGTCTATCTACCTCGATGAAATAATCTACATCATCAATAAAAAACTCTGTATCACCCCAAACCTGTGGAAGCCTTGGATTCACCTCCATAATCACTAATTTTGCAGCTTCTGAAAAAGCTTTTTCATAAAGTGCACTTAAAGAAGATTTAAAATACCCGTGCTCGTCCATTGATGCTACAGTTCCTATAAAGATATCAGGTCTTTTATTTTGAAGCTTACGGATAAAACCATCGTGAAGATTTGCAGGAGAGTAGCTCATGTTTCCAATGGAATTAGCTTTTCTTGTAGGCATACTGAAAAACCATGAATTATTAGTAAATGGTTCCTTTAAATTTGGATCAGAAAAATATGGATAATTACCTAAAGTCAAGGCAGACCATATTGTTACATCTGATACCTTTCCAGCAAGGTTGTGGAGTTTGCTTAAAAATGTGGCTGGCTCAAGAGCACAAAATCCTACAACGATCTCATCACCAGATTTTACCATAGATAGGGCTTCATCAACCGTAATTTTCTTAGCCTCATATTTTTCTTTTAAAGTGGCCTTCATAAATTTCACCATCCTAATATCCTAAACTAAAATTGAAGGATAAATCACATTTTAATTCTTTTTTATCCCTAATATCTCTCTTGCTTCATCTGGTGTAGCAGGTCTTAAATCAAATTCCTTCATTATGCGCACCATCTTTTCAACAAGCTCACCATTATTTTTAGCTAAAACTCCCTTTGATAAATAAAGATTATCTTCCATTCCAACCCTTACATTACCACCCATTAAAAGAGACTGTGTAGTTGCAGGAAATTGACTTTTACCTGCTCCTATAACTGACCACACATAGTTACCCTTACCTATAACTTTTTCTGCAGTCTCATACATGTGATAAATGTCGTAATAATTTGATTGTATTCCTCCAAGTATTCCTGTAACAAACTGAATATATACAGGAAGCTTAATAAGGCCTTGCTTAATCAAAAATGCTATATTATAAATGTGACCTATATCATAAGCTTCAAGCTCTGGTTTTGTCCCTGAAGCTTCCATAGCTGTAACCATCTTCATCATGGATTCAAAGGTATTGTCAAAAATATAGTTTCTTGTTAAAGCCATCATCTGTGGCTCCCAAGGATATTTCCATTCTTTTATTTTTTCTGAAAGACCAAAAAGTCCCCAGTTAATGGAACCAGAATTCATAGATGCAAGTTCAGGTTTAAACTCTGGAACAACTGCCATACGCTGCTCAACAGTCATACCTGCACCGCCTCCAGTAGTCAAACAAATGATTACATCAGTATTTTTTGCCCTGATTTTTTCTATAACTTCACGATAAATATTAAGATCTGAAGAAGGCATTCCGTTTTGAGGATTTCTTACATGAATATGTACTGCAGCAGCACCTGCACTTGCAGCCATTAATGCATTTTCAGCTATTTCATCTTGGGTAATAGGAAGATATGGTGACATAGTGGGGGTATGAATAGATCCAGTTATAGCACAGGAAATAACTCTCACATTATTTGGTATTGCCATTACTATTCCTCCTTAAATTTTAAAAATTTGTTATGTTGACATTATTCTTTAGGTATATCTGGTATATCTATGAGATTAAGATTTGAAAACACAGGAGTGAATTCACCTTTTTCTATACTTTTTATGATATCCCTAACTTTATCACAGACAGGAGTTTTGATTCCTAAACTCTCTCCCCATTTTGATACTACCCCTACGATTGCATCTACTTCTGTTTTCTTACCTTTCTCAAGATCTTGAAGCATGCTAGCTTTTAGAAGTCTATGAGGAGCAAATATAGCCCTGTAAAATGGCAATTTTGCTGCTCTTTCCTTTGAGTTTTTAAAGCCTAATACACTTAAATCATGACCTTGAATAGGTTCCATCTTAATGCCTCTTTTATTTATAACATTTATGGTTTCATTTCCTATATGTGCAACTAAGGTAAGAGCTTTATCATCATCAAGAACCTCACCATAAGTACAGCCTAAAGCTGCAGACATTCCGCTCATTGTGGTATTTACTAAAAGCTTTGTCCAACGTATCCCAAGAATATTTGGCACGATAGTGGTTTCACCAGAAAGATTTAAAAACTCTGCCACTTTCTTAGTCCTTTCACGAATAGAACAATCCAGCTCTCCTAGTTCATAGGTCATCTTATTAGGGTCAGAGGTCAAAATTGAAATTCCAGGTTCTTTAAAGGTTGCACCCCATCCTACTGTACATCCCATTGTGCGTTCTGCACCTACAATTTCAGCCACGGCATCTTCTGGAACACCATTTTGTAATGTACATACTATGCTATCAGGTCCTAAATGCGGTAAAAGCTGTTGTAATGCGATATCATTTGCAGTCTGCTTAACAAGATACAATACCAAGTCATATATGCCATCCATTTCTTGTGGCATAATTGCCTTTACAGGAACATTTAAATTTGTTGTACCAATAATAGTAGCCCCATTTTTATTTAAAGCATCAACATGCTCTTTATATGAATCTATAAGCACAAATTCTCCACCATTTTTAGCAGTTAATGCCCCAACAATGGTACCTAAAGATCCAGCACCCATAATTGCAACTCTCACATTTATTCCTCCTTCTTATAAACAAATATAGATTCTGTAATGCCATGTCTTAATATTAATTTTGTTTTGTGATGTAGCAGAAAGTATATATTTCATATGTCCATTTTTTTTAGTTTAACACAATCGTTTTCATTATTCAACGTGCCTAATTTATGATTTATTGAACTAAATTTATGCATTGTGCACTAATGATTTACTTTTATTTTTTGGTATGATATGTTTAATATAATAGGATGTTATGGGGGTGCATCATGGCAATTACTCTTTCTCAATTAATATCAGAATTTGGAAAAGAAGAATTACAAGATTTGCAAGAAGAATACAATTCCTTTGTTGTAAAGTATATAAGCAGATTTTGTAAGGATACCAATTTTAAACCTAATACATGTTATATTGGACGCGCGTCAGACATTCCTGAACAGGTAAACTGTAAATGTTGCTTTATATGTTTTTATGATGATGAGTATATAAAACATAGAAAAAATATAATTTTGCTCATAGTACAAAAGCAAAGCCTGTCAGATGAAAACGTATCAGATTTAGTAAAAGCTTTATCAACTATAGTCAAAAAGCATACATCTATAGAAGAAAGAAAACTTGAACTTGTGGAAGCATGTTTATCAAAAGATGATTTTGCTCACTTTATGGATATTGCAAATTTGATATTCTCTAACCCTTTATTTCTATGTGATACTCTAGGTTCACTTATTTATTTTTCTTCAGCCATTTTTGTGGATGAACCTATGTGCAATGAGGTTTTAAATGATAAAGCCATCAGCCATTCCATGTATAAATCAGCACTTGACAGAAATCTCTTTGAAGGTCTAAGCAAAAATAATGAATGCTTTTTATATCATGGTATTTATTGCACACGATGGTTTTACGGAATAAAAGAAAATGGACATGTTATTGCTTATCTCATATTAAACTCAGTATTTCATGAATTTACATATGAAGATGAAATACTATTTAAATATTTTGGAAAACTTGTTGAACTAAATGGAATAAATAACTCTAAAAAGATGAGTTTTTCAGATTATAAAGATTATTCATTTTTATATCTTCTTCAAGGAAATAAAGTAAATTCAGATGCTATTCAAATTATATCTAAAAAATTTAAAAAAAGCGAAAAAGATGCATTTATGCTTGCTATTTTAAGCTTTCAAAATCAAGAGATATTATTTTCAGTAAATCATTATTTAAGGAGAGAGCTTGAAAATGCAATAGAAAATTCAATTACCACAATCTATAACGATAAAGTAATCTTATTATTTGTGTGCCCAATTACTTCACAAATAAATTCATTTAAAGATAAATTAAAATCAATAACTGATGAATACAACCTTCATTGTGGTATTTCCCGTATGTTTTTAAGCTTAGATGAAATACATATCTATTATATGCAGGCAATGAAAGCTCTCTCAATTGGAGAGAGAATGGACCCAAATGTTAGAATTTATGCTTATTGTGAAGTTTCTTTTTTCGATCTTATTGACACAGCTTTTCAAAAAAACAATTGGAAAGCATTCTGTGATGAAAAGCTATTATTTCTTCAACAATTTGATAAAAAACATAATTCAAATTACTTATCAACCCTTGAATGCTATATAAAAAATGAAAAATCACAAAAGGATACTTGCAATGAAATGTTTATTCATAGAAATTCTCTAAGCTATAGATTAAAAAAGATTAAAGAACTAACTGGATGGGATTTAAATGACCACTCCATAAACTTTAACTTATATTTATCGCTTCATATAATAAAATACTTAAAATAACAAATATATAGTGTAAAAAAATTTGCATTGAAGCTAAAAGTTAATTGTGATAATATGTGCATAGAAAAATAATCAAGATAAAAATATTATTTTACAATGAGGAGTAAATTTTATGCCAATCATAGCAACTGAAAAACAAATAGAACTTTTTAAAAAGGAAAGAGAAATTTATGGTAAAAAGATAAATATAGGTAAAGAAATCCTATGGCTTACAAAAGAAGAATGCATAAAAGCAGGACCATCTGTGGATAAGGTGCTTGAGCTTATAAAAGATACTTTGATTTATCATGGTCAAAAACAGTATGAAATGCCTGCAAAGATTGGTATTCATCCATTTTCTGATGTATTTTTTCATGCCATGCCTGCGTATGTGCCTGATAGCATAGCTTGTGGAATAAAGTGGATAGAGTGCTATCCTCAAAATCCCAAAAAATACAACTTACCTCAAACAACTGGCCTTTTGATCTTAAACGATATAATGACTGGAGTTCCTATAGCTATTATGGATTCAGTTTGGATTACTGCCATGAGAACCCCTGCAGTTACAAGTTTAGCTGCATATGCTCTCCATAATGATGCTAAAAGCTTTGGAATGTTTGGTTGTGGAGTTCAAGGAACTGAGCACATTAGATTTATTGTAAAGACCCTTAAGGATCTTGAAAAAATATATATCTATGATATTCATGAAGAAAATATGGATAAACTTATAGATTCAGTAAAAGATGATGTTAAAGTTAAAATAATAAAGGCAAAAGATCCTAAAGAGGTTGTTGAAAACTGTGATGTTTTAAGCTCTGCAACGATTATTTTGACTAAGCCTCAAAGTATAGTAAAAGAAGAATGGATAAGAAAAGGGCAAACAATCATTCCTTGCGACTTAAATACATTCTGGGATCCTAAAATATCACTAAATGCAGATAAATATATAGTAGATAGCAAAACTGAACATAAACTATTTCATGAGATGGGGTATTTTCCAGATGGTCTTCCAAATATATATTGTGAAACAGGGGAAATACTGGCAGGCTTCTTTAAAGGAAGAGAGAATAAAGATGAATCAATAGTATGTAGCAATATTGGTATGTCTGTATGCGATGTGGTTTTAGGCCAATATATATTTAAAAATGCTATTGAAATGAATATAGGGAGAATTCTTCCACTATAATAATAACTATAAAATAGTGAATAGTTAGTAAATAATAGCTGTACATAGGAAGAAAATAATGTACAGCTAATTTAAATTTTGATAAAAATAAAGTCTTTTTTGTTGCTTTTCTTAATATACATATAAAATTAATATTAATAGAAGGAGCAATTTTTATGTCAAATACTTTAAA
>JAVBPQ010000149.1:0-4668 GCA_031549525.1 Clostridiaceae bacterium
GGTTATGAACAAAATTGCAAAAGAAGCAAAAGAAAACCCTGATAAATTAAAGAATGCTCCATATACTACTCCTGTAAGGCGACTTAATGAAGTAAAAGCCGCAAAAGAGCTGGTTTTAAAGCATAAAAAATAATGATTAAAAGGTGATAGTATGTATTTTGCTGAAAGTGGAAATTTTGAGGAAGCTTTATTAAATTCAGTGGAAGCTTCTCTACAAGAAAGAAAAGAGAAGCTTTGTGATACATGAGACCCTGAAGCTGCACTTGGAAGTGCTTGGGGAGTTAAAGGCTATGTTAAAAAAGAAAATATTGAAGCTGTTAAGGATTTCTTTTTAAATAAAAAAGACTCCATAATCACCTTATCAAATGATGATAAGGTTAAGATATTAAAGGGCGATGTCAAAGAAAAAGAAGATGAAGGAATTTTAATATTTAGATATCAATTGATAAAATAAAAAAGAAGTGCAATAAAACAATTGAATTTTTTGTTGCACTTCTTTTTTAGATTTATATGATTTTATAACGATTTATTTTTCTCTTTGGAGGAGAGGGGTTTGAGTCACTGTAGCCAACTGTCACTAGAGCAACTAATTGACCCATGTTTTCACCAAATACTTCTCTTACTTCATTTTCAACAACTCTTATGCCTGTTATCCAGCAAGTGGAAAGCCCCTTTTCGTGGGCTAAGAGGCAAAAATTTTGAATACATGCCGAAGTGCTTTGCATCATATCAATATAGTCTCGCTCTTTATATTCTTTATTTAAAAATACTAAAATAGAGATGGGTGCACCTCCTAGCGTATTCATAAAAGATTTAGTATCTGTTACTATATTAGGATGAGATTTAAATCTATCAGAAAGTTTTTCTGAAATTTTAATTGTAGCTTCTTGCATAAGGTAGAGGATTTTATTTTTATTTTCTTCATTTTTTATGACAATAAAAAACCAAGGCTGCATGTTCATAGCAGAGGGTGCCCAATATGAATTTTCAATAAGTTCTATCAAAAGTTCATCCTCTACTTGTTTAGAATTATATTTTCTGATACTTCTTCTAGAGAGAATAGCATCTTTTAACTCCATTCAAATTCCTCCTGAATTAATTTACAATTTTGTAATAAGTTTTGGCAGTTTCTTTGTACACAAAAATATAAAATATGGTAAAAAGTATGACAATGATTATTGAACAAGCAAAGAAGAGGGGAATGTTTGTTAAACCAAGAGCTCCTAGCAATTTTGTGATCATCTTAAATGCAAATCCTAAGTTGACTATGGCTCCAATTAGAGGGATGAAGAACACCATTAAAATTTGATTCTGTATGGTCCTTTTAACTTCAAATTTGCTCATACCAACTTTCTGCATTATCTTAAATCTAGTATTATCATCATATCCTTCAGATATTTGCTTATAATAAATTATAAGCACTGTAGCTATTATGAACAACACTCCTAAAAAGAGACCAATGAATAAAAATCCTCCATCTATTGAATTTAATTGTTCTCTTTGAAATAATTTGCTAGAAAAATGAACATCAATTTTAGTAAGCTCATCATTTAAATATGTGTTAAAATTTCGGATTTTTTCTTTGTCTGCTTTAATATCAAAAGAAACTCCATAATCTGTTTGTATAGTGTGCTCTTTATCAAATTCCTTAAAGATATCATCCATATTACCCACATCATAAACTACAATGCAGCAGGTCACAATAGGAGGGTTTAAAGTCTTTTCATAAATATAGAAATCCTCTAACTCTCCTTTAACTTTAAAGTTTAAGTTTTCAATTTTAACTTCGTTAAAGCCAAAACTATTTTTATTAATAAAGAACAATACTTCATCTTTTGATATCTCCAGGTTTGTATTTTTCATTTTATTATATTCCAAAATGGTTGTTACATAAAAATTGCATAGTTTTTCATAAGCATAAGAATTATTATCTTCAATATTTGGTACATTTAATTTATTACCATTTAAATGGGCTTTAAATCCAATATATCTATAGGATATTTTATTTAAAATTAATATATCATATTTTTTTTGAGCATCATCAATTAGTAAGTTTATATCATCTTCTTTTTCTTTTGCAGCATCATATTTTGAAATGGTACAATCGTTTGGATAAAGGTTAGCTATTATATTTTCTGCTCCGGTATATAAGGATACAGTAATAGACAATACAACTAAGACCATTGTGCTTAAGATGCATATATTAGCAAGCCCTACAGCATTTGCTTTCATTCTATATATCATACCTGAGACAGATATAAAGTTTTTAATACTATAATAAAATTTTTTATTTTTCTTTAAAATTTTTAAAATAAATATGCTGCCTTGAGTAAAAAGAGCATATACTCCAAAGATAACTAAAGTAGCTGCTACAAAGAACATGTAAATTGCTGAAATAGGAGATTCTACATATAAAGCAATAGCATATCCTAAAAATAAAGTGACAAATCCAAAGATTGTTATAAAAATTTTTGCCTTAGGTTCCTTTTCACCCTTTTCACCGCCATGCAATAAATTAATTGGATTTGAAACGGTTATGTGATATAAGTTTGTAATGAGGGTAAACAAAAATATAAGACCAAATAGTATACTAGTAGTTATCATGCCTTTAATTGAAATATAAAATGCCAAATGTACATCTGTCCTTAAAATATTAAGGAGTATTAAAAACATGAATTTGCTAAATATTATTCCAAGGATTAAGCCTATTATGATAGAGCCTAAGGATGTGATCATCGTTTCATAAAACAATACTATCCCAATATGCTTTTTTTCCATACCTAAAATACAGTAAAGACCGATTTCTTTTTTCCTTTGTTTTATCAAGAAGCTGTTTGTATAAATTAAAAATATGGTTGCAAAAATACCTATTATCACAACTCCTAAGATGAGCATTGTTTTTAATGCAGCTGCTCCGATCATTTCATCTATGCCTTTATTTTGAGATATGGAATAGATGATATAAAAATTCGTTATAATTATGATTGATGCAAGCACATAGGGAAGATAAGCTCTATTATTATTTTTAAGATTGTTTATGGCCATCTTTAAATACATAAATTTACTTTTTTTCATAAAATCCACTACTCCCTAAAGATAATACAGTGAGGGTATCTGAAATTTTTTGATGTAGTTCTTCTTTTGTGTTATCACCACTATAAATCTGATGAAATATCTCTCCATCTTTAATAAATAATATCCTCTTTGCATAGCTTGCAGCTCTTGCACTATGAGTTACCATTAAAATTGTCTGACCTAAAGCATTTATCTCTGATAATATATTTAAGAGATTAAGAGATGCTTTAGAGTCTAAAGCTCCTGTAGGTTCATCTGCAAGTATTATCTTAGGATTTGTAATGATAGCTCTTGCAACTGCAGTTCTTTGCTTTTGTCCTCCAGAAACTTCATAAGGAAATTTTTCTAATATTTCAGAAATTTGAAGCCTTGGAGCTATGGTATTTATCCTCTTAATCATCTCTTCATAATCCATTCCAGATAGGACAAGAGGAAGAAATATATTATCTTTTATAGAAAAAGTATCTAAAAGATTATAGTCTTGAAAGACAAATCCAAGATGATTTCTTCTAAAAGCTGATATCTCTTTATCTTTTATATTTACAATATTTCTATTTTCAAGAAGAACCTCTCCGCTTGTTGGCTTATCTAAGGAAGCTAATATATTTAAAAGGGTGGTTTTCCCAGAACCAGATTCTCCCATGATGGCTACAAATTCTCCCTCTTCAACTGAAAATGATATATTATTGAGAGCCCTAACCTCACTTCCACCAAACCTTGTGGTATAGACTTTTTTTAAATTTTTAATTTCAAGCAGTGACATATTTTCCTCCATAATTATATAGATTAGTTTTTCAACTAATCTAATTATAAATAAAAAAAGAAATGCTCTGCCATTCATTTGACTTACATTTCTTTTTTTATCCTTACACTTTTGTAAGATATCATTTTAAAAAATAATTTTAATTGCTATTTTAAATACAGATGGTTAAAATATATTTAAATTTAGATAAAATAGATTCTATATTTGATGGAGGAGTGTACATGAAAAGGATAACTTTAGTTATTATTGGACTTGCACCATTGCCTATTGGGCTTATATTCAATTATTTGTTAATGACATATAATTTTAATGCTACACTTTACTGGGTAGTTGGTATACTTTTTTATTTATTTTGGGGGATACTAGGCTTCATGTATACAAAGTTTACAAAATCGAGAACTGAAGCTATATTACTAATACATATCCCAGCGTTTATTGATTTGCTCCTTGTTATATACCAAGAAGCAATATTTGGAAGATATTGGATGAATATTTTTGGAACATTAACACAATTATTCTATTTACCTATGATTTCACTAGCAAGTAGATTATTAAATTTTTTAAGCTTCATAACAACAATTAGAGTATTTATGATCAATATTATAGCGTTTTTTCTTTTAGTTATTGTATTCTATACTGGAAGTAAGCTTAGAGATGCAAATTACAAGTCAACTACTCGCCACTTATAGAAGCTAATCTTGACCCACAATTATAAAACCCTTGCAAATAAAGAATTCTTTTAAAATAGTGACTTTTTAGTAAACATGCTGTTTTCAAAAAATAATGTATAAATATACCTAATTAAATGTTTTATAAAATATTTATGCATT
>JAVBPQ010000141.1:0-5268 GCA_031549525.1 Clostridiaceae bacterium
CTATGATCAATTATGATCAATTTTTCATTGTTGCATATGGCCAATCTATTATTCCACCAAAGTCATATACATTGGTATATCCTAAATTCACAAGTTCATTTGCAGAAGCAGCACTTCTCCTTCCGCTTCTACAGTATATAAATATCAATTGATTTTTATCAGTGAGTTCTTTTTCTGCTCTATTTTTTATTTCAGTATCAGGTAGGAGATAAGCTCCATCGATTCTTTGTTCATCAAATTCCTCTTGTGTTCTAACATCTAAGATGACAAAATCTTTTGAACTATCCATCATATCTTTAGCTTCTTTAGGTGAAATTTTATGATATTCAGCTTTTCTTTCAGAATTTTCAGTTGTTGTATTTGTAACTGCTATATCAGCAGTGGTATTAGTCGTAGTAGTATTTGCCATGGTTGTATTTATGTTTGTATTTGCTGAAGTGGTATTTAATATTGTGGTATTTAATATTGTGGTATTTAATGTTGTTGTATTTTGTACTGCTTGAATATTTGTTGTATTTGTTACATTGTTCTCAGTTTCTGTTTTATTGCCACAGGATCCAAATAAGAAAAGTAGACTTATAAATGCTATAAATTTTAATTTTTGCAAATTAAACCTCCTCATATGAGTGATATAATTAAAAACATTTGTAGGATAATGATTATAAAGCACTAAATATCCATCTTCTGATGAAATGTTAATTTTTAAATCCTACATGTATTATAAACAAATTATAACATAATTTTTAAAAGTATAAAGTATTACAAAAAGAATACACTAAAAGATACTGGTATTAAAGTGGAGGTTATAAATAATTCATGAAAATATAGTAAAAACTATTCATATATAGTATAAAATGTTTAAAGTATAAAAGTATGAAAGTGAAACAAAAAAATGTATAGAACATATAAAACAGAAATTAACCCCAGCAAAGAACAAAAAGAAATAATCAATAGAACTATTGGTGTATTCAGGTTTATATATAATTTTTATATATCATATAACAAAGAAATATATGAAAGATCTGGGGAATTTATATCTGGAATGAACTTTTCTAAATGGCTGAATAATGAGTACATGGAAAACAATCCTGAAAAATCATGGATAAGGGAGGTTTCATCCAAAGCAGTTAAGCAAAGCATTATGAATGCAGAGACCGCATTTAAAAAGTTCTTTAAAAAACAAAGTGGATTTCCAAGGTTTAAAAAGAAACGAGATCAGGATGTAAAGATGTATTTTGTAAAAACAGATTCTAAGTCTAAAATACGATATGAAAGACACAGGATTAAAATACCAACAATAGGATATTCATTGATTAAAGAAAAAGGGTATATTCCAAAAGATAAAATAATAATAAGTGGAACAGTATCACAAAAAGCAGGAAGATATTATGTATCTGTATTAATTGATGATACAAAAGACCGTTCATTTAGGGATTTAAATGAAGGAATGGGGATCGACCTTGGGATAAATAACTTTGCAGTATGTTCAAATATAAAGGAACCATTTAAAAATATAAATAAGACAAAGAAAGTTAAAGGATTAGAAAAATACTTAAAAAGACAACAACGAAAGCTTTCAAGGAAATATGAGAGTTTAAAAAAGAGAAATAAGGTTGAGGAAGGAGAAGCTACTAAACAAAATATTCAAAAACAAGTAAGAAAGGTACAAGTGGTACATCAGAAGCTTAACAATATTAGAGAAAATCATATAAATCAAGTGATAAATAAGATAGTGAAAACCAAGCCGTCTTATATTACAATTGAAGATTTAAACGTTAAGGGAATGATGAAAAATAGGCATTTAGCAAAAGCGATCAAAGAGCAAAAATTTTATGAATTTAGAGTTAAATTAACCTATAAGTGTAAAGTTCATAAAATAGAGCTTAGAATAGCAGATAGATTTTATCCATCATCAAAGCTATGTTCAAAATGTGGAAGCTTAAATAAAAATCTCAAACTAAAAGACAGGATATATAAATGTCCTGAATGCTCCTGTGAAATAGATAGAGATTTAAATGCAAGCATAAACCTAGCAAATGCTAAAGTATACAAAATAGCAAAGTAAAGCAGAGTTGTATACATGTACCGATGGCTAGTCGGGAATTTACGCCTTTGGAGTATCATATCAAATGTTATTAGAAAAAATATCTAAAAATATCTTAGGATATTTAATTCGAGAGCAGATACGTTGAAGAAGGAATTTTCTTGATATGAATATATTTGTTCATATTTTAAGTAGCAGGTTAGCAATGGATTTTAGAGTAGAATATGATTCAATTGGAATGAAAAAAATTCCTAAAAATGCTTATTATGGAGTACAATCATTAAGAGGATATGAAAATTTTAAAATCACAGGATTTAGATTACATGAAGAATTTATTAAGAGTTTAACAGAGGTAAAAAAGGCTGCTGCCATGACTAATTGTGAAGTTGGACTTTTAGATGAAAAGATTAAAGAGGCTATTGTAATAGCTTGTGATGAAATATTAAGCGGTAAATTTATAGATGAGTTTATTGTAGATCCAATTCAAGGAGGAGCAGGAACTTCCATGAATATGAACGCTAATGAAGTAATTGCCAATAGAGCAATTGAATTGTTAAATGGCAAAATTGGAGATTATAGCTTAGTTCATCCTAACGATCATGTAAATTATAGTCAATCTACTAATGATGTAATCCCAACTGCTGGAAAGATAACAGTTATCAAATTATTAAAAAAAGCTATAATAAAATTGGAAGAATTGGATGATGAGCTTATTAAAAAATCTTATGAATTTGATGGTATAATAAAAATGGGAAGGACTCAGATGCAAGATGCTGTCCCTATAAGGCTTGGGCAAGAATTTAAAGCCTATAGCAATGTTGTAAAAAGAGATATAAAGAGATTTAATAGAGTGTTAAATAATATGAAGCTTGTGAATTTGGGAGGGACAGCCATCGGTACTGGTATAAATGCTGATGAAGAATATATTGAAAAGATAGTGCCATGTCTTTCTGAAATAACTGGAATTTTTTTAGAAAGAAATTATGATCTTATAGATGGTACACAAAATTTGGATGCTTTCCTTGAGGTATCAGGAACATTAAAGAGCTGTGCTGTAAATTTATCCAAGATTGCAAATGATTTAAGGCTCATGTCTTCTGGACCTCGGGCAGGATTTTCTGAAATAATCCTTCCAGCTATGCAAAATGGATCTTCTATAATGCCTGGAAAAGTAAATCCTGTAATTCCAGAGGTTATAAATCAGATTGCTTTTAATATAATTGGAAATGATACAACCATTACCCTTGCTGTGGAAGCTGGTCAATTGGAGTTAAATGCTTTTGAACCTATAATATTTTTTAACCTATTTGAATCTTTAGATACCTTGATCAATGGTCTTGATACATTTACTAAAAACTGCATCTCAGGAATAAAAGCTAATGAAGAAAGATGTAAAGAGATGGTAGATAACAGCATAGGTATAATTACAGCACTTTGTCCTTACATTGGATATAAGGATTCTGCAAATATTGCAAAGGAAGCATTAGCTTCAGGAAAATCGGTAAAAGACTTGATATTAAAAAAAGGTATACTGGATGAAGAGGAGATAGTAAATATATTAGATCCATACAATATGACAAGCCCAGGTATACCTGGAAAACGAGAAAAGTGAGGATTTTTTATGTATAATAGAGAAGATGCTCTTGAATTTCACAGGAGGTATGAGGGAAAGCTTGCAACTTCAAGTAAAGTTCAGCTTAACACGAAGGAAGATTTGACACTTGCATATTCCCCTGGAGTTTCTGAGCCATGTCTTGAGATTAAGAAGGATTATAACAATATTTATGAATATACTTCTAAAGGAAATTTTGTTGCAGTTGTAACAAATGGTACTGCTGTACTTGGACTTGGAAATCTTGGTGCAGCTTCAAGCCTTCCTGTTATGGAAGGAAAGTCTGTTTTGTTTAAAAAGTTTGCAAATATAGATGCTATACCAATATGTATAGATACAAATGACGTTAATAAAATTGTAGAAATGGTATGCCTCATTGAAGCATCCTTTGGAGGTATAAATTTAGAGGATATAAAAGCTCCTGAATGTTTTGAAGTGGAAAGACAGCTTAAAGAAAGAAGTAAAATACCAGTTTTCCACGATGACCAACATGGGACTGCTGTAGTATCTGTTGCATGTTTGATAAATGCTCTTAAACTTGTAAAAAAGGATTTTAAGGATATAAAGATAGTAATAAATGGATCAGGTGCTGCAGGAATTGCTATTGCAAAGCTTCTTTTAGTTATGGGAGTTAAAAATATAATACTTTGCGATACAAAAGGAGCCCTTTATTTAGATGGCCCAAATTGCAATAATATATATAAGGCAGAGATAGCAAGGGTTACAAATTTAAACAAGGAAAAGGGAACTTTAAAGGATGTAATAAGGGATTCTGATGTATTTATTGGAGTTTCAATTGGGGATTGTGTGAGCTCTGATATGGTGATGACTATGAAAAAAGATCCCATAATACTCGCCCTTGCAAATCCAATACCAGAGATAATGCCTCATCTTGCAAAACAGGCTGGCGCTAAGATAATCTGTACAGGTCGTTCGGATTTTCCAAATCAAGTAAATAACGTACTTGCTTTTCCAGGTATATTTAGAGGGGCCTTAGATGTGAGAGCAAAAGAGATAAATGATGAAATGAAAATAGCCGCTTCACATGCTATCGCAAATATAATAAAGGATGAGGATTTAACTTGTGAATATGTGATACCAGATGTATTTGATGAGAGAGTTGCTAAAGAGGTTGCAAAAGCAGTTGCAGAGGCAGCTTTTAAATCTAATGTAGTTTTTAAAAAATAAATTTGTATTTTAAATTTTAAAATCTCTTACCACAATTTTATAATTTTGGTAGGAGATTTTTAGATGAAAATTAGTAGATATCAAAAACTTGACTGTACCTTCAAAAAAGTGCACTTAAGAATATTCCACCTTTTAAAAAAATATTTTTAGACAAAATTTCATTGAAAAATCCTTTTAGACAAAAAATGAATCCATAAAAAATAGGATGAGAATATGATAGAGGTATCCTAAGAATAGAGTAGAGGATTTTAGATTATTTTTAGACATGGTAAATAACCCTTGACTATTTTCATTTTTTTGAAAGGGTTTTAAAGAGTTTTAGAAAGAAGCATTAGTATTAGATTTTTTTGGGTTTTTAAATATTTTAAATAAGATAAAATCTATTTTCTAAATTCAGCAGTGGTCTTAGCGCTTATTTTCCTTA
>JAVBPQ010000003.1:0-30579 GCA_031549525.1 Clostridiaceae bacterium
AAAGCTTAAGTTCTACTCTGAGCAACCGGAGGCATACATAGTGCTTTTAGAGGAAATGAGAATATTTCCTGAAGCCTTTAAAAAAGATGGAGACGAACTTAGAGGCGATAATAGGTTTTGGACAAAATATGAAAAAAATAACCTTTTGGCAAAAAATGCTTTGCTATTGGAAATCATGCAATACACTTTTGATGGTATAAGTAACGAAATGTTTAACAGATTTATAGCAGGAGAAATTCGTATCGATGAAGTCACTGTCGTCGGCATTGAAAAAGCGGAATCATATGTTGAGTTTTTTAAGGAAATATGGAATATAATTTAGAGTATGTATAACAATAGAGGAAAAAACTGGTATAAAGCAATCTAATACATAAAAATTATTTAAGGCTCATTAGTGATTTCTTTACTCTTTCAAGTGGTGAATTTTTCGTACCAAAAATGATGTTTTTTACTTGACAATAACATAAAATATTCATCTTGATTGGTATTTTATGTAGTTTTATAATAAAATGTAATTATAGCAAATCATTGTATTGCGCAAGCTTAGAGTCCTGATGAAACCAACACACTACTTGCTATTAAAATAGTTATTCAAACTTTATTGTAATGATTACACTTTAAAAGAGATGCGGTGGTTATTAGATGATAAAAACCTGTTGGAAATTGTAAATTCTTTGACAACATCTAAAATCAATTTTAAGGAGGATAAGACAATGAATGATTTAAAACAATCAAGTAAAAAACTCAATAGATTAACAGATAAGGATGTGCGTATCGTATATTTACCTCCTATGACGGTAGCTACCTATAAATATGTGGGAGATGAGCCTGAAATGCACTGTAGCGAGATAATAACTAACTTTGTTTGCGAAACAAAACTAATCGAAGTTAAACCTGATGTGCGGCATTTTGGATTTAATGCTCCAAATCCTGATGAAACAGGTTATCATGGTTATGAAATGTGGGTAACCATTCCTGACAATATGGAAGTTAAAGAGCCAATAGTGAAAAAGCAGTTTGAAGGTGGACTGTATGCTGCCCATATGATTCCGTTTGGTGCATTTGCAGAATGGGAATGGCTGGGCGAATGGATTAATAACAATTCTAAGTATGAAGCTAATAGAGAAAATAAGGGTCATGAGTGTATGTGGGGTTGCTTAGAAGAACATTTAAATTATATTAACCATATTAATTTACTAAATATCAATCCAGAAGAAATACAACTTGATTTATTGCATCCGATTAAAGAACGTATAATATAGGCAACATAAGTTATATGGAAATTATTGATATCTGTGATATAGATAGTTTGTAAATAATGGATTCTACAAATTTATAAACTATAAAGGAGAATATAGATGGGTGAATGTAAATTATGTGGTGGTAAACTTGCTGAAGACTTGACGGCTGGTGTTGTAGCATCTTGGACAGTTGATATACGAACAAAATTACCTCGTGGGATGTATTTGTCCACTACTAATTGTACTGTTTGTCTAAAATGTGGACATGTAGATTTTTTTGTAACCGAATTAAATGATCTGAGAGAGAAATTTGACATGATTGAAAAAAAGAAGAAAAGAAAAATTGGAGAAGATAGTTAAACATATTTATTTTTAAAAAAACATAACTAAATTTAAAGCTTGTTAAGAAGAGGTAAAGGGAGCGAACGTGTACAGATGCTCCCTCAACCCTTCAAAGGTATACATATTTAAACCTCTTAAAAAACTTTAGTTAAATATTAATTAACACCTTACATTTTTACGTTTAAATCCAATCTGACCCTTATCAACAGCTTTCTGAATATATTCTGATGCAACCAAAACACCGCATTTAGTTTTTCCCATATAAACATCCACTTCGCCTATTTTTTTTGTATTTATCTCATATTCTTTTACTTTTAGATAAAAAAAGTTTCTCTTTATTTCCAGTTGATATATTTAAGATCTCCAATACTCCCAAAATGACGAGTATTATTGGTAACTAGTATATAACCATTTACAATACAAAAAGCTGCAATTATCAAATCATTATCATCAATAGGCTTACCAGCTTTCCTAGCTTCAACATACAAAATTGAAGCTTTCTTCCAAACATTAAGACTCAATCCTTCAAGCAATAAATCATTTTGCAACATTTTATTTAATTCTGCTTTTTTAGCAGTTGCTCCTTTTTCAAGTAACCAACGTTCAATTTCATAATAAACAATGTGAGGGACAACTAATTTCTCATTAGCTTTTACAGCTTCCTTTAATTTTTCCCTAACTATTTTATCTCCTTTAATAAGATAGGATATAATATTGCTATCAAGTACATATGCCATAAAATCAAATCTCTCCTAAATCCCTTTTAAAATTGATTCTGTTATTCTCTAGATAAGTAATATCTTCATCAGTAATGTTTTCACCCTCTATTGAATCAATAGTGTTAAAAAAACATTCCCACATTTCTAATCGATTCAAATGATCTTGTTTTTCATTTTGTTCATCAATAGGCTCATCAATAATATTGATTATGAGTCTCAAATTTTTAGGCAATTGTTTTATTTCATGTTTATCTATATCAATAAATTGTCCTTTATTATTAAAATAGCCTTGATATGTTTGTATCATTTCTATCAATCCTTTTCTTTTTAAGTATTTGACATATCTCATTTTGTTCCATTGAACTTACTCTGTAATAACCCATAACTTTTGACAATTATAACACCTACTATTTAAAGTATATATTTAATTATATAATAAAGTGTTTCATCAAATCTATGTTTTAATGTATAGTTTATTGTATATTTTTTATAAATTTAGAGACTAAATTTGCTCCATAACTTTTTTATCATAAATATAATCAAAAAAATTAGTGAACTTTCTCTCATCCTTATAGATGAAGAAAATTCACTTCAAATAAAATAATTAACACCTTACATTTTTACGTTTAAATCCAATCTGACCCTTATCAACAGCTTTCTGAATATATTCTGATGCAACCAGAACACTGCATTTAGTTTTTCCCATATAAACATCCACTTCGCCTATTTTTTCTGCCACAGCTACAGCCTTTTCATGCAGTGGAATATAAGAAATACCTACAGCTGCAACAAAGTTATTCATTGAATATTTAGCTCTATTTGTCTCACTATGAATGGTCTTTTCCACAATTTCGAGCATCTTCTCTATCTTTCCTTTATCAAATTCAGAATCCTTTCTATTTCCTAAAAGCCAGCAATAGCAGCTATAACCAGCAGATACATATAACTCTTTCCCTGTAGCTATCCATTTATTCGAAACCTCCATAGCAAAATCCGTTTCAGCTAAGGTAACAGCTACAATATAATCCGATATCATATAAAAATAGGCCTTTTCCATCCAAGCATCAAAATTCTCTTCAGTCATAGATTTAGGGTCTGCAATCATCCCTGCTAAATACATAGCATCGTAAATTCCAGTTGAATAAAGCTCCTCTGCAAGCCTTTGATTTTTCTTTATCTTCTTTACAAGAGGTTTCATTGCCCCTGTTGCAACCCCAAAAACTGGCTCACGAGCGCCTTGTTTTATATATACCTTTTTAGTCCTTTCCGTGCCAAGTGCCTCAAGCTCTTGTAAAATGATCTCCTTATCCATTTAAAACTCTCCTAATTAGTATAATAAATCTTATTAAAAATGACGACCCTAAAGCCGTCACTTTTCTTATATTTTAATATTCATTTGGCATTGTATCAAGCTCTGCTAATGTAAATACAGGACCATCTATGCACACATATTTGCGCCCAATATTGCATTTACCACATTTCCCAACACCACAAGTCATCCTCATCTCTAGTGTAGTTATTATTTTATTCTTAGGAAGTCCCATCTCCATAAGTTTTTGTGATACAAATTTAATCATAATTGGAGGTCCACAGAGCACAGCGATGGTCTTCTCTAAATCAAATTTCATATCTCCTACTAAAATATGAGGAAATCCTACTTTTTCATTCCACCCTTCTTCTGCTCTATCTATGGTAAGGGTTACTTCTGTATTCTTTAATTTTCTCCACTCGCTATATTCATTAAAATAGATGAAGTCCTTGCTGCTTCTTGCAGCAATTAGCATCTGTATTTTTCCAAATTTATCTCTGTTTGAATCATCAAATACATAGGTTATAAGAGGTCTTAGAGGAGCAAGACCAAGTCCCCCTGCTATATATAATATATCATTTCCTTCTATTTTATCTATAGGAAAAGTGTTTCCAAAAGGTCCCCTTATCCATACCGTATCCCCAACATCTAAGGCATGAATTGCATCAGTTAAAAGTCCTGTCCTCTTTATGCTAAGCTCTATAAAATCTTTAATAAGAGGGTTTGATGCAAACCCAAAAGGAGCTTCTCCTATTCCTGGAATGGATAATTCGATAAATTGCCCTGGCATAAAATCCATCTTATATCCATCTTCAAACTTTAATTTATAGGTTTTAACATCTAAATCTGCAGAACTTGTTTCTTGAGTAATTGATAATATCTCAGCTTTAAGTGGTAAATATGGATTCATTGCTGCATCACCTCCATTATACCATGAACTACATTGTTAATATTGACCCCTGCAGGGCAGCTTCTAACACACCTTCCACATCCTGTACAAGCAACGCATCCAAAGTTTTCTTTTACATATAGATATTTGTGTAAAACCCTTTGGCGATATCTTTCCTTTTTAGACTGTCTTGGATTATGGCCTGATGCATGAAGGGTAAATTTGCTAAACATGCAGCTATCCCAGCGTCTATATCTGCAATAGCTCTCTCCTTCTTTTACATCCTTAAATTCAAAGCAATGACATGTTGGACAAATATATGTGCACATACCGCAGCCTTGACAAGTCTCAGAAATGCTCTCCCAATCTACTTTATTAAACAAATCTGCTTCTGTATTATCATCAATTGCAAGAGTCTCTTCTTTACTAAGTTCAGGAGCAGGAGGATTTTCAAATTCTAAAAGATTCTTTACAAATTTTGAAAAATATTCTCTACCTCTATCGGATACATAAAGCACTTCATAATTTTCATCATTTTTTTGTAAAAACAGATCGCACTTATCTGAATATTTCATATTGGTTTCCCTTTTATCACAAAAGCATCCAGATTTTTTATTTATACATCCTACGCCTATTAGCAATGTATTTTTAAGGTTAGCTTCAAAGAAGGGGTCCACGTATTTTCCTTTAGTAAAAACCTGTTCTAAAACATGAAGAGCTTCTAAATCGCAAGGTCTTACACCAAAAATAACCACGCCTCTTTCAGGTTTAGTAACAATTGCTCCATCTTTTGTAAACTCTATGATCTTTTCAACCCTTGGGAATAAAAATTCTTTAGGTGACTTATAAGCTATTTCATCTCCAAGAAGTATATCATTAACATCCTTAACCTCTAAAAAATCAACAGTTTTGTCATTTTGAACTTGAGCTATTAACTTCTTCTCTTCCATCATCTCTTTTAAAATCTCAAGCATTTTTGACTTTTCTATTTGGATGCTCATTTATCTTCACCTCCTAAAAAGCCAACTTCTCTATCCTCAAGCGCATATGTCAGCATTGCAGGTCTTTTATCAAGCTCTGCTCCAGCATCATAATCGTACATATCCTTCATGAAATTTGTAACTTCCTTTATAAGATACCTTACATTAACGCCAGAAGCACAAGCTGCTTCACAAGCTCCACACTCTATGCATCTTCCTGCAAGGTGCATAGTACGCCCTAAATGGAACATCATCTTTGTGCCAGTATCTGGAGCTTCTTTTTCATTTCTAGATTGCCAATCTGGAATATCTCTTTCTATAAAGCAAGTCTTACAATAACATCCATAACAAGCTTGTCTGCAAGAGTAGCACAATATGCACTTATCTATTTCTTTTTTAAATCTATCTAAATTCTTTTCTAAATCTTCCCCAACTGAATCTTTATCATTCATCTTAATATCATTTACTCTTTTATCTTCTACATGAACATCATATATTGGAGGTATTCTAATAGAACAGTCAGCACAGCCTGGACGGTAGTTTCCAAGAGCATCAACCATGCCTAAGCAATCCACGCCTATTATATAGACATTTTCTCTATTTATTTGTGCTTCATTTATATACTGTATTATTGCACGTACATCACATGGTTTAGCAACTATTCCAACCTTATCTTTTCTACCATGAAGGTAAGAAGCAAGATGCTGATAGCATCTATTGCCCCACTCTATTTTTTCAGCGTCGTCTTTATTTTTTGCAAAATAAGGGATTTGAGAGTTGTCAATGCCGCCTCCTTTATAAGCTAAAACAACATCTACAGTTTTATTTTCTAAGATATCTTTGCAAATATCTCGTATCTCTTTATTTATAGCTTCAAAGCTCATTTTAAAACCCCTCCTTTCTCCCTTTTTAGAATATCGCTAGGACCTACTTTTTTTACATTTTCTACAACCTCTTTGATTACTTCTGCAAATCTTCCGCCTTCTGAAGCTGAAACCCAAGTAAATTGAACTCTCTCTGGGTTAATTCCAGAAGCTGTGAGAAGTTTCTTTAAAACAGTAAATCTTCTCCTTGCGTATAAATTACCAGATAAATAATGACAATCTCCAGGGTGGCATCCTGAAACCATGACACCATCTGCACCATTAGTCAATGCTTTAATTATATATAGAGGATTAATCCTTCCAGAGCATGGAACTCTTATAACCCTTATATTAGATGGATATTGCAATCTGCTTGTACCTGCTAAATCTGCTCCAGCATAGCTGCACCAATTGCAAAGAAAAGCTATGATCTTTGGCTCTTTAGCTAAGGATTTGGGACATTCAATATTGCAACCTTCACAATTACTACTAATTTCACAACTGTCACCTTCACAAGCACAGTTTAATTCTTTATCTTTCATTGTGGTCATTCAGCATACCCCCCTTAAAATAATGATGCTTCTCTTAGTAGATACTCTATTTCAGTGATTATTTGTTTATCTGAGAAGCCATTTACATCTATTGCTCCACAACGACATGTAGCTGAACATGTTCCACAACCTTTGCAGAGCACTTCATTTACAACAGATCTCTTTACAAAACCGCCTCTTACAGGAACATCCTTAACTTCTATAGCTTTATAAGCACATACCTTTTCACAATCTCCGCAAGCAATACATAGGTTAGGATCCACTGTTGCAATAGTTCCTTCTGTTTCAAGCTCATCTTTTGTAATAATTGTACCTGCTCTTCCAGCTGCTGCTTTTCCTTGAATGATGCTTTCTTTTAAGCTCTTAGGTGCATGAGCAAGACCACATACAAATACACCTTCTGTTGCAAAATCAACAGGTCTCAATTTTACGTGGGCTTCTAAGAAAAATCCTTCTTGATTTAGCGGAATTTTAAGCATTTGTGCAACTTTAGTATTTCCATCAATATTTGTCACTATAGCAGAGCTTAATATCACTTTATCAGCTTTTATATTTATATCTTCATCTAGTATAGGTTCAAATGCCTTTACAGACAATTTACCATCATCCATGATAACTTCTGGTTTTTTATCCACATCATATCTTACAAAAGCAATGCCCTTTTTCCTAGCATCTTTGTAATTTAATTCGCTCAAACCATAGGTTCTTATATCTCTATATAGAATTGTTATATTTATATCCTTGTTATATTCTTTTAATAATAGAGCATTTTTAACAGCTTGATTACAACATACTCTGCTGCAATATTGCCTATCCCCTTCTCTTCCTCCAACGCACTGGATCATTACAACATCTTTTACATCTTTATAGTTTTCAAAGTTATTCTTAACTTCCTCTTCAAGCTCAAGCATAGTAGAAATTCTATTATCCTTGCCATATAGATATTCATCAGGTTTTCTCTCAGAAGCTCCAACTGCTACTATGACAACACCGTGGGTAATATCTTTTATTTCTTCAGGGGTCTTAAGCTTAGTTGCATAGTTTCCTACGTAACCCTCTAGAGAATCAATTTCTGTATTTAAATAAACATCGATTAGAGGATTTGAATTAACCTTATTTATCATCTCATTTAAATATGGCTGTGTCATGCGGCCTAAGTTTGTAGAAGTCACTCTTAGAGCGTTACCTCCAAGCTTATCTGTCTTCTCAATCAAATGAACTTTATAGCCCATCTGTGCAATTTCAAGACCTGCTGACATACCAGCTACTCCTCCACCAATTACAAGAGCAGCTTTATCCACATGGATCTTTTTCCTTGTAAGCTGTTTTGCATATGTCACTTTTCCTACAGCCATTCTCACAAGTTCTTTCGCTTTAAATGTAGCATCTTCAAAGCTATCCATGTGCACCCAGGAACATTGATCCCTTATATTTGCCATGGCAAATAGATAAGGATTCAATCCTGCTTTTACCATAACCCCTTGGAATAAAGGCTCGTGAGTTCTTGGAGTACAGGATGCAACGACTACTCTATTCAATCCATGTTCTGCAATTTTATCAGCAATTATCTTCTGAGAATCTACGGAACAAGTATATAAGAACTGCTCTGCATGTTCTACAAATGGAAGGGTCTTAGCATACTCAACGGTTTCTTTTATGCTTAAATAGCCTCCTATATTTACACCACAATGGCAAATAAATACACCAATCTTTATTGGCTCCTTTGATACATCTCTCATAGGTACTACAGGCTCTTCTTTAAAGAATGTGCTATAGTCTTTATATAGATCTATTTCCTTTAATTTTGCAACTTTTACAGCAGATGCAGCCGCAGCACTTGCTTCTATAACAGTCTCAGGAATATCTTTAGGCCCTGCTGCTACACCACAAGCATATACACCCTCTTTTGATGTGGCAGGTGAATTAAATTCATTAGACCATATAAATCCATATTTATCTGTCTTAATTCCCGTATTATCAAATAATTTTATATTTTCCTTGTTTGGATTCATTCCTACAGATAAAACTACCATATCATAATTTAAAGTATTTTGAGTGCCATTTTCTCCTACAAACGTAACTAAAAGCTGACCTTCTTCATCTCTTTCAACATTAGATATTCTGCTTCTTACAAAATTGATATTGTATTTTGATTTTGCTGAATCTATATATTTATCAAAATCTTTTCCAAAGGCTCTCATATCCATAAAGAATATATCGATATCTTTTACTGTAGATAAGTGCTCTTTAGTTATCATAGCTTCCTTTATTGCATACATACAGCATACTGAAGAACAATAATCCTTGTTGCACTTACTATCTCTTGAACCTACACATTGTACAAATGCTATTCTCTCTGGAGGTTTTCCATCAGAAGGTCTTTGAACATGTCCTGCATAAGGTCCTCCTGCTGAAAGAATTCTCTCATACTCAAGGCTTGTAACTACATCTTTATATCTTTCATAAGAAAATTCAGGTGGTATATCCTTTGTTGCATCATATCCTGAAGCTACCACAACAGCGCTCACAGGTATCTCAAATAAAGATTCTTTTTGCTCATGGCAAATAGCCTTTGCTTCGCAAGCTTCTTCACACATGCGGCATTCACAGCATACAGAACAATCCACACATCTTAGCGCTTCTTTTATAGCCTGTTCATCTGTATATCCAAGTTCCACCTCATCAAAAGTTGTTTTTCTCCTCTTAAGATCTATAAGAGGCATTGTTGCCCTATTCTCTTTACTAAAATGCTTTAATTCTACGTCTTCTATATTTGTCTGTGGCAACATAAAAGGCTCGATTGGTAAATTCTTTCCTTCTATATAATTAATAATAGCTTTAGCTGCCATATTTCCATCTGCAACAGCTTCGATCATTGTAGCAGGTCCTCTCATGGCATCTCCGCCACAGAATACTCCTTCTACATTTGTCTTCATGGTATTTTTATCGCATTCAATGCGACCTTTTTTATCGAATACATTCAGTCCAGCATCTTCAGCATCAGATCTATCTGTAAATTGACCTATGGATCTTATTATACAATCACAATCCATTATAAACTCAGAGCCTTCTATAGCTTCAGGGCGACGGCGACCGCTTGCATCAGGTTTTCCTAATTTATTCTTTATGCATTTAAGTCCAGCTACAACTCCTTCTTCTTCAACAACTTCTACAGGTGCTGTTAAATACATAAATTCAACGCCCTCTTCCATAGCGTGCTCTATTTCCCATGGATTTGCAGGCATCTCATCACGGCTTCTTCTATATACAACTGTAACTTTAGCACCAAGCCTTATAGCAGATCTTGCTGCGTCCATAGCTACGTTTCCTCCGCCGATTACAAGAACATTTTTTCCAGGAGGAGTCATATCGCCAAGGTTTAACTCTCTTAAAAAGTCCACAGAAGATATAACACCTTTTAAATCTTCTTTAGGAATACCAAGCTTCATATCCTTATGAGCGCCAATAGCTAAGAATATAGCTTTAAATCCTTCTTTTTTAAGATCTTCTAGAGTAAAATCTTTCCCTATCTTAGAGTTTAATTTAATTTCAACTCCCATATCCTCTATTAGCTTTATCTCTTCTAATAAAACATCCTTATCAAGCCTATAATCTGGAATACCAACTTTAAGCATTCCACCAGGAACTCCTAGGGCTTCAAAAATAGTAACTTTATACCCTTCCTCAGCAAGTTTATATGCACAGTTTAATCCGCTAGGTCCTGAACCTACTATAGCTATCTTAGTATCCTTAGGTTCTCCTTTAATCTCTATGCCCTTCATCTTCCCTGCTTCTTTAACTTTATCTACAACAAAGCGTTTAATAGCTGCAATTGAAATAGGATCTTCCACAAGCCTTCTTGTACAATTTTCTTCACAAGGATGGAGACAAATGCGGCCTAAAACACCTGCAAAAGGAGTTGTGCGCCTTATTACATCTAGTGCATCTTCATATCTTTCTTGACCTGCAAGGGTGATATATCCATGAGCATCCAAATGAGCAGGGCATTTAAATTTACAAGGGGATGTTCCTTTTTTATCTATGATGACCTTATTTGGTACGGCTTGAGCAAATGGTTTATAAATAGCCTTTCTATTGCCAACGCCCATATCAAATTCACTTTTCTTTTTTACAGGACATACTTCGATACAATCATTACAACCTTTACAAAGGTCCTCATCTACATATCTTGGTTTTCTCTTTATAACTGCTGTAAAGTCTGGTGCCTCACCCTTAATCTCTACAATTTCACTCCAGGTTAAAGTTTTAACAAGAGGATGGTTAAATGTATCCGTAACCTTTGGTGCTAATATACAAGCAGAGCAGTCATTTGTTGGAAAAGTTTTGTCAAGTTGTGCCATCCTGCCACCTATACTTGGACTATTCTCAACCAAAAATACAGGTACTCCCATTTCAGCTAAGTCATAGGATGCCTGAATGCCTGCTATTCCACCACCAACTACCATTACTGGTTTTTTCATACTACACCTCCTTTAACATCATATTTTGCTAACAGCTTCATTAACTTTAGCAAGCCTATCTTTTCTTAATTCTAAATCAAATTTTTCAACTAAAAGAGCAAGAGATTCAGGAACAATACCTTCCTCTACAGCTATTTCTCTTAAAGAGCGTATGACATCTGCAAAACGCACATCTTGAGGACAATGGCATACACAGGCATGGCATTGATTGCATTTCCATATTTCACCTGTTTTTAAAACATCATCTTGATCGAGTAAGATCTTCCTCATGATCTTTCTTGGGTTATAACTATCATCTATTTCATTTACAGGACACCCTGCAGTACATGAACCGCATAAGAAGCAATTCAGCACCCTAGCGCCTCCTGGAGTATTATATACTTTATTTTTAAAACTCATTAAAAGCTACCTCCTGTTTATTGTTAAAGCTTTGGTCTTGGCAAAAAGCCTGCTTTTTCTACAATTGTGGGAACTATGCTTTCCCAGCCTACTGCCATTATGTGTATTCCGCTTACACCAGGCACTTTTCTCAACTTTTCTATAAATTCAAGAGCCATTTCAATACCCATAGCCTCTTTATTCTCAGCACCTGCCATCCTATGAACAAGCGCATCAGGAACATCCATTCCTGCAACTAGCTGAGTCATTTGTATTGATTTTAAAGATTTATTTACCAAAATACCTGCCTGTATATATGCTCTCTCATGGATGCCTAAGCTTCTCACCTTTTCCATCCATCTTTCAAACTTTTCAATATCATATATAGCTTGCGTCTGTATAAACTGGGCTCCTGCATCAACTTTTTTTTCAAGGCGGATAAGCTGAAGCTCGTCAGGGTCTGCAAACGGATTTGCAGTTGCACCTAAAAAGAAATTAGGTGGGTTTTTACATTTTGCACCACTCATGAAAACTCCCTCAGTTTGAAGTTTTTTCATGAATTTTAAAAGCTGTATTGAATCTATATCGTAAACATTTTTAGACTGAGGATGATTTCCAAAGGATTGATGGTCACCAGATAAACACAATAGGTTTTTTAAACCTAAAGCATATGCTCCTAACAAATCACTTTGAATAGCTATCCTATTTCTGTCCCTGCATGTCATTTGAACAACAGTTTCAACACCCTCTGTTTGGGCAATCAAAGACGCAGCAATACTTGACATCCTCACTATTGCTGTTTGATTATCTGTTACATTAGCAGCATCTACAAGTCCTTTTAATTCTTCAGCTTTTTTTCTTACTGTTTCAGCATCCGAACTCATTGGAGGGCCTATTTCTGCAGTTACAGAAAATTCTCCTGCTTCTAGAATCTTTTGCAAATTACCTTTTTCACTCACAAGAACCCCTCCTATTCTTCCATATTTATATCAGTTCTTTTTACAGATCTAGGTCCACCATCACGGCTTGTACGCCAATCTCTTAATTCATATATTTCTCTTAATTTAGAAACTCTGTCAAATTTCTTTAATCTATCATATATAAGCTGCCATGCACAATCTATATTCTTGTCAATTTCACAAACGCCTCTCTGAGATCCGCCACAAGGCCCATTAAAATTGCTCTTAGAACACCTTGCTATAGGGCATATACCTCCTGTCTTTTCAAGGAGACAGTTTCCACAACCTTGACAATACTCAGTCCAATAACCAAGCTCTTTAGCTGCACCATAAAATTTTGTATTAAGACCTGGCAAGATGATTTTATCGCTTAATACCTCTGACATAAATTGAACTCCAACGCCACATCCTAAAGACAGAATAACATCACCATCTTTAAGCTCATTCTCTAGGTCATCTAAAAATTCTCTATCGCATTGTCTTTTGCAATTTACTACTTTAAAAGAAGCGTCTTCGTTTTTTTCTTTAGCATTTAAAGAGAGCAAATTTTTAACTTCTAAGGCTTCTTTTTCACCACCTGCCATGCACACTGTTACACAGGTTCCACAAGCAGCTATAACTACCCTCTTAAATCCTTCTAATGACTTAATTATTTCATCAATCGTTTTTTGTTCAGCAACTATCAAAAGGTCATACCTCCTTGCTATTTATTTTAAAAATTCCTCAATATTATCTAATAAAACATTTCTCATTGCATGGGATACCTTTACATATTTAACTTTAGATTCATCAAAGGAAGATTTTCTTAGCATGTCCACTGTTCTATCTAATTGTTTACAAGCTCTTTTTCCTCCTTCAAAATGTCTGCAAGCATCATCCATACAAACAGCAATCAGCACTTTACCATATACATTTAGAGCACCTGTAATCATTTCTGTGCTTATCCTGCCTCCACATGGAACTTCACTTATAGAAAGCTTTTCAAAATTTTCTCCTAAAGAATCCTTGATCTCATCTAAAGCAAACTTAGCACCATTTTCACAGCAAAAAACTTTACACTTATCCTTTAGCATCTCTTTAGAAACTTTCACATCATCTTCTATAGATATAGCTTCGCCAGGACATACAGAAACACAAATACCACAAGCTACACACACATCATAGTTGTTTTTCATTGCAGAATTTTCTAAATCTGGCTCCATTGCACCATGAGGACATGAGCGGAAACAAGCATAGCAAAAAGCGCATTTTCTCCCATCGATGTTTATCTTTTTATGATCACAATATCCAAATTCTTTTTCAGATAATGCTTCTTCAATACCCTTATAAAGCCTTGAAGATGTTGCAGTGACAGTAGGATTTAAATAAAAAACACCTTTTCTGCTGCTCAATACTTGGTGAAGAAAAAATCTATCATCATTTAATAAACCGTTATCATAATCTTTTATCTTCAGTTTTTTAGCAATTCCTTTTAGATTATCATAATGGATATCTCCAATAGAAGCTAAATATTTACTAGTTATATCTATTTCTAAAACTCCATCATTTACTTTTAGAGTAAATGATGCTGTCTCTTCATCACATGATATATCAGTGCTTGTATATTTTATAAAGGTTATTCCTTCATTTCTTGCTTTTCTATATTCTTCTTCCATACCTTCTGAAGCTGTCCTTACAAATCTTGATATAAAATACACTTTTCTTTTTAAATCATTAAGCTTTCTTGCCATAGATAGTGCTTTTACTGTCACATACTCAGGAGATTCATGAACATAGTCTAACAAAAATATGAGTTTTTCACGAGCATCTGCAGCTTTAAAATAATCCAAAGTCTTATCATCCATAATATTAAAAGCTTTAATCCCATTAACTTCTAAATCTTCAGTAACAGGAGGTTCTGTCACTATTATGCTCGATACATTAAGCGAGTCTAACTTTGTATTTACTAAAAAGTCACCTTCTCCTCCATCTTCTGCTGGTTTAATATTCCATATATCTTCAATATTAGGAATTATAACAGTTCCAATGCCTTCTTGTCCTATTTTTTTGCTAATAGTTTCATTTGCATCATTTTTACCTAAAATTAGCACATCCATTTATTTGCCCCCTTTCCTTTTATGCAAGCTCTCTTTCAACTTCTCTTGCCACAGACAAAGCTTCTGTATGGACTTCTGCTATCTTCTTAGGCCCTCCAGCACATCCTGCCAAATAAATTCCTGTCTCTTTTGGATTTTGTATATACCTAAAGAATCCAGTTTCATCTTGACCAAGTCCTGAAATTTCAGAAATTCTAAAAGCATTGTCATTTGGGAAAATTCCATCTGATAAAACAACTAAATCAAATCCTTTTTCTTCTCTATTTCCTGTTTCTGGATTATCATATAGTATTTCAATTTTTTCAGAAGGTCTAACTTTTATTGGTCTACATTTTATAAACTCAACCCCTAAATCAAGAAGAGAGTTAAAATAATCTCCATTCTTAACCATTTGCATTTCCATGTAAAAAAATGTGATTTTGCAATTAGGATAATATTGTTTTATAACTTTTGCAGCTCTGGTACTATAATTACAGCATATTTTAGAACAATACATGGCATTTTCTTGTTTATCTCTTGAACCATAGCATTGGATAAAAGCAACACTTTCAGGTTCTTTATCAAAGAGTTTGTTTGTACTTCTTTCTTTTAGTATATTTTCAATCTTACTTCCTGTAATAATCCTATCATCCTTGTTTAATTCCACAAACCCATTATAATTTTCTAAAGTCTTTTGAGAAAATCCGGTAGATATTACTACATGAGATATATCATCTATGCATTTTAAACCATCTTTCCCTTTAATTGTAGCTGAAAAATCACCTTTTTTACCTAGTAAGTCTACTATTTTAGAAGAAGTAATAATATTGATAGATTGATCTTTAAGGACTTTTTCCCAAAGCCCTGCTGTTAAGCATACACCGCAATCATTGCATTTATCTGTAGCTTTGCATCCATAATCTATAACCTTGCCGCCAATTTCATCTTCTTTTTCTACAATGGTAACATTAACACCATTATTCGATAGTTCATTTGCTATAAAGCACCCTGAAACACCACCACCAACTATTAAAACATTAGACATATAATCATCCTTTCTACTTAAGTATGATAATTCTATTTAAGTATGATAATTCTATAACAATTCTACATCAAACTCTTAAGATATTCAATTAAATTATCAATTATAAATATTTTTGTATAATTATTGAACTTTAAAAGTTTTTTATAGCATTTATGGAATTAAATATATTTTTAGTATTTTTCAAAATATAACAAAATATATTTTATGATAATTTTACACTAATTTTATTATATATAATATAACTAAAATTTAATTTTTAAAAATAGAATTTATTAATAATTTTAGAATATTTTTACATTATTTTTTTATGTTGTGATATAATTATTAGAGTACATGTAATTAATTATTTATAATACTTTAAAAAATTATAATATAAAAACAAAAGATTTTTATTTTTATCAATTCTTTGAAGGTATAAGGATATATATGAAAAAAGTAAGCTTTCGTACAGGACATTATGTAATTATGACAATAGCTTTAGTCTTAGCCAATTTGTTTATGCTATTTGTTTTATTGGGAACGCCTAAAAGCATGGAACATGATCAAGGTGAATCTATAGCTGCAAATACCACAGCTCCATCACTTGACACTACGACAATAGAAGCTAATACTACATCAGCTACTTTGCTAGAAAATGTAGTCTCTAAGCCCGTTGATTTATCTGCAAAAGCTACAGTTACATTTGCAGGGGATTTTATGCTCCATGAAGGTCCAATGTATGCTGGCAGAAAAGAAGATGGAACCTTTGATTATACCGTATTTATGAATGATATAAAGCCTTATATCAATGGTGATCTTAACATTACTGATATAGAAGGACCTGTAAATGCATATGGAAATAATGAAGATCTATCTCCTGATTATCATTCATTCAACTATCCACAAGAATTATTAGATGGTATAAAATTTGCAGGATTTAATACAATTGTAACAGCTAACAACCATGCATATGATAAGGCATGGGATGGGCTTGTTCAAATGCGAAAAAATATAGCGGCCTCTGGCCTTGATTTTGTCGGAACCTATACCAGCAAACAAGAATATGATGAATACTTTATAAAAGATATAAATGGTATCAAAGTTGGTGTAGTAGCATGGTCCTCTCTTGACAATGGCCTTGGTGAAATCATGGGTGAGCATGTATCTTACACTATGCGCAAATTTGATGAAGAATCCATGGAAGATGTGCCACGCATGTTAGAAGATGTTAAAAATATGCGTAAAAAAGGTGCTGAAGTCATATTAATGCCTGTTCATTGGGGAGAAGAATATCAAGATGAACCATCAGAGATGCAGCGCAATATTGCAAAAGCCTTGATCGATGGTGGCGTTGATATATTAATTGGTGATCACCCCCATTGTGTACAACCAATAGAGGTATATAAAGTTAACCGCAATGGCCAAGAACAAGACGCTATATGCATATATTCATTAGGAAACTTTTTTGCTGACCAAATAGGGCTTGGAGAGCCAAAAACTCAATTTGGAATGGTAGTCAAAGCCGATATCATAAGGGATATAAATGGAATTGTCACTATTCAAAATACAAATTATATGCCTACTATTTGCTATTTAGATGAAACAAAAGGCCAATTTGGCAATTATATGGGATACTCTCTACTGCCTGCTGGTAAATATGCTAAAATGGAATCTTTTCAAGAAAACATAAATAGCACAGTTTTAGAGCAAGCTAAGTATGCATGGGAACATGTATGCCAAGTAGTAGGCAATCAAGTTAATGCATATGATGGTAATTAATATATTGAGTTTTTTAATTTAGAATAAAAATTATGCTTAGTCTTTCTAAAATCTTATTTTAAAGGTTTTAAAAGGGCTAATTTTTTTATAAGTTTTGCAAAATAATTTAATCAATCTCAAATTTTACTATTTACTATTTTCATAAATTTTGATCTAAAAATTATGTATACATTTTCTTATACAAACATTGACAAGCATTTTCTATAATGTATAATAAAAATATGTTTAGATTTCCGAGCCTAATTATCTAAAGCTTGCGCCATGATGATGGGTCAATGAGTATTGCTAGAAATGGTAATGCTTTCCGTGTTTGAGAAGGAAATATAATAGCATTTATTTATTTATTTCATAAACGCATATAGGAACGGGAATTGATCAAATTTTTTGTAAAATTTACAAAGTTTTTTCAATTCCCTTTTTTAGTATATCATGGGAGTCTAAGCATGTAAAAAAAAGTATACTGGCAATCTAACAAGTAAAGAGATCTTATCTCTAATTTAAGATTTCGTAAATATACCAAGAGGAGTGTCGTAGTAATGGCTTTAAAAAAGATGACCCTAGTTATCAATGGAACTGAACGTATGTTTATGTGTGACCCCCAAAAAGATACCCTTGCTCAAGTTGTAAGAAGGCTTGGATTAACCGGAACAAAAATTGGCTGCGGTACTGGTCAATGTGGTGCATGTGCTGTAATAATGGATGGCAAAGTAGTCCGTTCCTGCTCTAGAAAAATGAAAACAGTTGACGAATATAGCAAAATAACAACAATTGAAGGAATAGGTACAGCAGAACACTTGCATCCTCTCCAATTAGCTTGGATAGTACATGGAGGAGTTCAATGCGGTTTCTGCAGTCCAGGATTTATTGTATCTGCTAAAGCCCTGCTTGATCAAAATCAAAACCCTACTCGTGATGAAGTAAGAGATTGGTTCCAAAAAAATAGAAATGCTTGTCGTTGTACAGGTTATAAACCTCTCGTTGATGCAGTTATGGCTGCTGCAAAGGTTATTCGTGGCGAAATGACCATGGAAGATCTTTCTTATAAGATTCCAGAAGACGGAAGAATTTACAACACCTATTATCCAAGACCAGCAGCTCTTGGAAAAGTTCTTGGGGCAACAGATTATGGTGACGATTTAGCCCTTAAAACTCGTGATATGCTTGAATGTGCCGTTGTTCTTCCAGGCGCACACCATGCAAAAATAATCTCTATAGATATATCTGAAGCTGAAAAAGCACCTGGAGTAGTTAAAGTAGTAACTTCAAAAGATATAAAAGGTATTAATAGAATAACATTCCCTATGTCATCACCACGCGCTAGAAATATTGGCTTTGAGCGCCCTATTTTTAACGATAAAAAGATATTCCGCTGGGGTGATATTCCTGCCTTAGTTATTGCAGATACAAGAGAGCACGCTCGTGAAGCTGCTAAGCTTGTTAAACTTGAACTTGAAATTCTACCAGAATATCTTACAGCAATCGAGACACTTGCTGAAGATGCAATTAAAATTCACGATGAATTCCCTCCTATTATCTGTGATCAACCAGTATTTTTCGGAAATGATCCTAGAGACGAATTTGAAAAAAGCGAACATATAGTTGAAGGAAGCTTTTTCTCAAGCCGTGAGCCACACCTTTCTATTGAGCCAGATGTTATTCAGGCTTACATAGATGATAATGGCGTACTTACAATACATTCTAAATCTTTGATGCTCCAACTCCCTATAGCTACAATATGTGCTGGTATAGGGTACCCAAAAGAGAAAATACGTGTAATTGAAAACCCAACAGGCGCAAGCTTTGGTTATTCTATGGACCCACATACACATGCAGTCATCGCTGCTGCAACTATGGCTGTAGATGGCCGCCCAGTAAATCTTACTTTAAGCTATGAAGAGCATATGCATATAACTGGAAAGAGACTTCCATCATATTCAAATGGAAAGCTTGGATGCGATAAAGATGGCAGACTCAATGCACTTGAATATGAAATATTGCTTGATAAAGGTGCATACTCCATACTTGGTGCAGTTTATGCTCAAAAAGGTGCTCGTTTCTATGGCACTCCATATTACATTCCAAATGTATGGGGATTGTCAGAAGTAGCTCTTTCAAACCACGCATTTGGTGTTGCATACAGAGGTGCAGGTTCTCCTCAATGCCAAACTGGTTCAGAGCAGCTCATGGATATGCTTGCTGAAAAAGCTGGAATAGATCCACTCGAATTTAGATATATAAACGTATACAAAGATGGAGATGTTTCATATAATGGGCATAAATTCAGCGTATACCCAATGCAAAAAATTCTTGACAATATACGTCCAAAATATCAAGCTGCTCTAGAAAGAGCTAAAAAAGAATCTACTCCTGAGAAGAAACGTGGAGTTGGTGTTTGCTGTGGTATGTTTAATGCTACAAGCGATGCAAATGACTATTGCCAAATAACAGTTGAGTTAAATAAAGAAAATGGCTTAACAGTATATAGCACATGGCAAGATCAAGGTCAAGGTGCTGATATTGGTACACTTGTAAACTGCCATGAGGCATTTAAAGAATTAAATTTAAGACCAGATCAAATTAAGCTTGTAATGAACGATACAGCTCTGCCATCAATACATGGTCCATCAGGTGGAAGCCGCTCTCACTACATGGATGGCGGTGCAATGGTTGATGCTGCTAAAAAGCTTATTCCTGCTATGAAAAAGGAAGATGGAACATTCAGGACATATGATGAAATGGTTAAAGAAGGTATACCTACTAAATATCCTGGAGTAATGGCAACAGGTTCATTTACTAAAGCTCTTGATTTTAACACAGGACAAGGAGATCCAACAGCAGAGTATATGTTTGCAAGCTTTTTAGCTGAAGTTGAAGTTGAAGTTGCTACAGGTAAAGCAAAAGTTCTTGGTATGCACTGTGTTTGCGATGTGGGAGTTATAGGCAATTATCTTTCAGTTGATGGTCAAGCTTATGGCGGTATGTCCCATTCAATAGGATTTGCACTTAAAGAAGAATATCAAGACGTGCATAAACATAAACATCCTATAGGCGCTGGTCTTCCATACATTGAAGATATTCCTGATGCTGAGAACTTTACAGTTGAATACATTGAATCTCCACGCCCATCAAATCCATTTGGTTCCAGTGGTTGTTCAGAAGTATTCCAAAGTTCAGATCACATAGCAGTAATCAATGCAATATA
The DNA here is from genome assembly GCA_031549525.1 of Clostridiaceae bacterium. Lineage (GTDB taxonomy): Bacteria > Bacillota > Clostridia > Clostridiales > Clostridiaceae > WQUF01. The sequence goes on from JAVBPQ010000003.1 coordinate 20,793, forward strand.
CAATGCAGTTGGTGTACGTGTATTTGACCTTCCTGCTTCCCCAGAAAAGATCAAGGCTGGAATGGAACTTATAGCTCAAGGTAAAGAAATACCAAATTTAAAATATAATTTTGGACAAGAATTCTATGAAAAGATGGATTACATTAAAGCAAATCCTGTGGAAGTAAAAAAAGCATAGATACCTAAAATTTGGGGAAGTACATATACTTCCCCATAATCATCAAGAAGGTGGTAATAAAATGAATCCATTATATTTTGAAGAAAAGATAAACAGATGTATAAAAGGCGGGAAGGCTTCCTGCTCTGATATGTGTCCTTTAGATGTAGATATACGAGATATGCTCATAAAGGTAAAAAGCGGTAGCATAAATTCTGCATATAATGCATATTCCAAAACAGTAATTTTTCCTAATATCGTCTCTAGGGTATGCCATTCACCTTGCTTACAGGCTTGTGTAAGAAGTCAAGTGGATGAGCCATTAAATGTTCTTGCAATAGAGAAAACTATTTCTACTTTAAACAAGGATAAAGCTATCCCTTCATATTTTGTACAAGATAAAAAGAAAAAAGTTTTAGTTGTTGGAGGAGGATTATGTGGTATCACATGTGCCATAAAGCTTGCACAAATGGGCTATAAAGTGGAGCTTAACGAGAAAAATGCCATGTTAGGTGGAAGATTGTGGCATGTAAATGAAGATATACTCCCTCGTGAAGTTATAAAAGGTGAAATAAATCGTGTTGCAAATCACAGTTATCTTAACATAAATTTAAATTCTGAGATTACTTTATTAGACACAAAGGAATTTAACGCTATTTTCATAAGTACAGGGATTTCTGGAAATACTTTTTTATTTTCTAAAAATACAGATAATGTTTTTATGGGAGGATCTCTTATAAATGGCATACAATCAGAAATACTATCTATAAAACAAGGCATTGTTGCAAGCAGAGAAATAGATATTTTTTTAAGAGGTATAAAAACACCTATATCAACATCAAAAGAGACTATTTTTAATAAGGATATAAAAAATATAATTCCTACCCCTGCCATAATTCCAAAAAACAAAACCCTATGGTCAAAGGAAGAGATAACAGATGAAGCTAATCGCTGCCTTTTTTGCAGTTGCAATAATTGCATGGATGCATGCGAAATGCTCACTTATTTTGGGAGAGAGCCAAAAAAAGCATTAAGTGCTATTTCAGAAACTCTTTTTAAATCATCATGGTCAGCAAAAACTGCCCTTGCACAGGTAAATGCATGTACAAACTGCGGAAAGTGCAAAGATGTATGTCCAGTTCAAATAGATTTTTGCAGAGTATATAAAGATTCTAGGAAGTATATGCATGCACAAAATATAATACCTAGTGGATATCATGAATATTGGATAAATGATATGAAACACAGCAATAGTGAAATGGTTTCATTAATCAAAATTCCAGATGATAAAAAAACTTGCAAATACTTGTTTTTTCCTGGTTGCCAGTTAGGCGCATCTGACCCTGATTATGTCACAAAAACATATGGACTATTGCTTGAAACCTTTAATAATGATGTAGGGATAATGAATTACTGTTGTGGTGCACCTGCTAACTGGGCTGGTGATGAAGAGCTATATAGCTTAATCTGTAACTATATAAAAGACATTTGGATTAATTTAGAAAAGCCTACTCTAATATTTTCCTGTCCTAGCTGTTATGATATGTTCAATGATAATTTAAAAGAGATTTCAAAAGTATCACTTTGGGATTTATTGGCTGATAATATTGATAAAATAGCCATTAAAAATAAGGAATTTGATAAAAATTTTTCAGTCTTTGATCCATGCTCTAGCAGAGATTTTCCAAAAACTCAGGACAATATACGAGCACTTATAAAAAAACTTGGGATTAAAATTGATGAAATAGTTGATAGCAGAAAAAATGCAGAATGCTGCGGATATGGCGGATTAATATATGAATCTAATCCTTATGTATATGATAAAATAAATGAAAGAAATGCCTCATCAACTGAAAATGATCTTATCACTTATTGTACAAATTGCCGTGATGCACTTTCTAAAAAACAAAAACCCGTGTATCATATTTTAGATTTATTGCTCTTTGATGATGACAAAAGAAATCATAGATTAGCACCATCATTATCAGAGAGAAGAAAAAACAAACTAAATACAAAGAAAAATCTATTAGAGGAGTTTTGGAACTTGGATTTTAATATTGAAGATACTTGCAATTATACCTTAGTAATACCAGATGAAATCATAGAAAAGATGAATCGCACCCTAATTCATGAAGATAATATCAGAAGATGTATAAAGTATGCAGATAAAACTGGTTATAGCATTTATAATAAAGAAAAAGACAGCTATACATGCCATCTCCTACAAGGAACAATCACATTTTGGGTAGAGTATAAAAAAGATTATAACGTATATACCATTTTAAATATTTATAAACATAGAATGAGCATAGTTGATTCTGCAAAGGGGGAAGATTGATGGCTGAAGATTTAACTATAAACATAGATATGGAAAAATTTTTTTGTGGCAAATGCAATGTGCAGATGGTAAAATTAAGAACTGATTTTAAATATATGGGTTTTGATTTTAATGCTGAACTGCCTAGGTGCCCTATATGCAAGCAAGTATATATACCAGAAGAAATAGTCAATGAAAAAATGCAGCGTGTAGAAATGGAGCTAGAAGAAAAATGAAAAGCACCTATAGCCTTTGCCCAGAATGTTTAAAACCCATACCTGCACATGAAATTGAGCGGGAAGGGAATATATATCTTAAAAAGACATGCAAGGAGCATGGAGAATTTTCTGCAATAGTGTGGCGTGGAAAACCGAGTTTAGATACATGGCGCAAAGGTTATGAAGCACTAAAAAGCTGTCCTCCATGCCCTGATGGTTGTGGGCTTTGTTCTTATCACAAGCAACAAACATGCTGTGTAATTTTAGAAATAACTGATAATTGCAATTTAGACTGCAATGTATGCTATAATGGCGGAAACATTCAAAGCAAAAACCCACCTTTAGATATAGTAAAGGAATGGCTTAACAAACTATCAAAAAGTGGCAAAACTTTTGTTCAATTAAGCGGCGGTGAACCAACTACAAGAGAGGATTTGCCAGAAATTATTGCTCATGCTAAAAATCTTGGATTTACATATATACAGTTAAACTCTAATGGTCTAAAGATAGCAGAAAATCCTGAATTTGCAAAAAAACTTGCAGATGCAGGACTTGACTTTGTGTTTATGCAATTTGATGGCACAAGAGATGATATTTATGAGAAGCTTCGTGGAAAGCCCTTACTTTCACAGAAAATCCGTGCTATAAACACTCTAGATAGCTTAAATATAGGTGTCGCTTTAGTTATGACAGTAGTACCAGGAGTAAATGTGGATGATATAGGTAGTGTTATAAATTTAGGAGTCTCTTTGTCGCCTGCTGTAAGAGGAGTACATTTTCAGCCTATAAGCTATTTTGGAAAGTATCCAAAAAAGCCACTAGATGAAGATCGAATAACTCTCCCTGAAGTTTTTAATGGGATCATAAATCAAGCTCATATTGATCCTTCAAGTATTTTACCGTCCTCTTGTGACCATGCTATGTGTGGATTCCATGGTGATTTTGTAGTTACTTCAAAAGGGCTAAGAGCATTAACAAATAAAACTTTACACTGCTGCAATGATGCATCTTGTGAAACTAGCCGCAATTTTATAGGCAGAAGGTGGAAGAGAAAGAAAGTCTCATGTTGCGAAAATAATACGCTAGATACATTTGATGGTTTTCTTAAAAGTGTGTCATTAAAAGGATTTACAATAACTGCTATGGCATTCCAAGATACACATACTGTGGATTTAGAGAGGATAAGCCATTGCAGTTTACATGTATATAAAGATAAAAAACTTATTCCATTTTGTTTAAGTCACATGTTATATTAATAAGCCTTTTCCCCATTTTACATGGAGACACTTTATCACTTGACATTTTATAAACCCTTAGGCTTGCACCTACACGGTTTAATATATTTAAAAGAGCATTATGAACTTTTTCAAATTGTATTTCTCTATCTAAATAAGTCCATAAACATACAATTATTTCTCCCTTTGATTTATTCCATTCCACAGAAAAATCTATTATATCATCTATACTAAATAAAGCTTCATCAAGCTCTGGCATAGAGATGATGCCTTCTTTACGGTACGGCGCATTTATCTTTCTTAAAAATGAGCCGCACCTGCATTTTTCTTGAATAACCTTAGTGTAATCGCCTGTTCTATATCGAATAAGAGGAACTCCCTTTCTCGAAAAAGTAGTAAAAACAAGTTCACCCTCTTCACCATCCTCTACTCCTTTTTCTGTCTTTTCATCTATTATTTCAAAATAGATCTCCCCTTCTCGCAAATGAAGCCCATCATGTGCATCACACTCAAGTGCTGCTCCAAATCCCATTTCAGTAGTGCCATAATGATTAAATACAGTGCATCCTATATTAGATTCTATTCTTTTTCTTGCAGCATTTGATAGAAAATCAGCAGACAAAAGAGCTGATTCAATATTTGTATTTAAACCTTTTAAATATTCTGATAAACCGAGAATTTGGATTGGTATACCTGCTATGCAATGTGGTTTAAACGATAATACCTTCTCTTTTGCATCTATAAAATCTTTTATTGTGCCATAAATTTCAACATGAGTGCCAATTTTCTCGCATGCTTTTTTTAATAGATTTGATACGCCATACTCTGCTTGACCTGGCATAAAAATCAACACTCTTTTTGAAGCTTCTGTGAGTTCATACATGCCCCTTGCAAAAAAATCAACTATGCTTTCTATTTCACTTAATGTATACCCTATTCGCTTTGGACTGCCTGTACTTCCAGATGTCATTATGGTCACAATGCGCTCAATCTCTTCAATTGGTACAGAAATAAAATCCTCAATTGAATTATTTTTTAAATCCTTGGAAGATGTAGTATGGATTTTATCCATATCCTTTAAAGAATAAAGTTTTGGAAGATTCCAATCTTTATAAAATCTAGAATTAACTTTTACATATCGAAAAGTATCATTAATAGCTGCAAGTTGATACTTCCTCAAGCTTTCAATATCTGGTTTAATTCCTATAGCATATGAAGCAAAATAATCTAATTTACTCTTTCTCAATACAATCACGCTTTCTATGTAAAATTTAAATTAAATATACCCCAACTTAAAAAGTTAGGGTATTGAAATTTTCGATCTATTTTAATTATAACGATTTCAACTAAACTAATATGAATATTTACTTTACTTTTTCACATTCAGCATCTACAATTTCTTTAGGTTTTGCTAATGTGTCATCTAATTCATATTGGTCATATGCTTCTCTTAACCAGCATTCAACATTTTCTGCATTAAGAGTTGGATCTTGCAATAAACCATATTTCCAAGCTACATCTTCCATTATTTTTGGAATTAATGCAAGAGTATCTTCTAAAGATATACCCATTTGTTTAAATGTAGGAAGCTTAGCTGCTTTCATAAGGTCACGAACACAATCTGCAACCATAATGCCTAAATCTTCATTTGATATTCCTTCTGGAACATCTAATCCCATAGCTTCTGCAGCAATTTTAACTCTTTCAGGCATAATTTTAGCATAGAATTTTGCAAGCTGTGGCAAGCAAAGAGCACAACCTAATCCATGAGGTTTATGATATACTGAACCAACTGTATGTCCTACTGCATGAGTTAAATGGCACATTACAGTATTTATTGCATAACCAGCAAGAGTTGAAGCAAAAGCTAGACCTTCACGCGCCTCAAGATCTTGTCCATTTTCCATAGCACGCAATAAATATTTATGTATATTCTTTATTGATTCTGTTGCATATAATGTAGCAAACTTTTCCATACTCATGGCATCTTTTCTACAAATAGCATCAAAAGCATGAGTATATGCATCAAAAGCACATGCAGCAGTTCCAGCAGGAGGCATTCCACAATAAAGCTTAGGATCATTTAATGAAACTGAAACAAAACAACCAGGTCCAAATAATCCAGCTTTTTTATTGTTTTTACAATCAGTAATAACTGCTCCAAGAGTAGCTTCAGAACCAGTACCAGCACTTGTAGGAATAGCTATGAGTGGAGTTGTAGGCATATTATATTGATTAGGCATTAGTAATCCAAAGTATTTGTTTATTGGTGGAGGGTTAGAAAGTAAATACCTTACAGCCTTTGCTGTATCCATCGAGCTGCCGCCGCCAACAGCAATTATTCCATTAACATTCTCTTTTACAGCAAGAGCTCCAGCTTCATCACAAATATAGTCTGGAGGATCTGGAAGAACTCCATCAAATTCAACATAATCAATACCTACTTCTTTAAGTTTTAAAAGAATAGGATCAACAATTCCAGAGGCTTTAACACCTTTATCATAAACAACAATGGCTTTAGTTATCTTTAATTCTTTTGCTCTAGTTCCTACTTCTTCTGAAGCTCCAATTCCAAAAACTTGTGGTGCAAAATAATTCGTTTTAACCATAATTAAACTCCTATTTCTTATTTAGTTTATTAAACAAAGTATACTGGCAATTATAAAATATCAAACTTTATATATACATGTCAATAATAGTTATTTTTTTATCAATGTTTTATTATTATATTTTAACTATATTTTATTAATATATTTTAAAATTTCTAAAAAATAATATTTTTAAAAAGTACGTGCAAGTAATTAAAAATCATAGTACAATAGTAAAAAATACAATTGGAGATTTGATATGGATATTAATTTAACTATAATAAAAAATGATACTACAATAAGCGCTACCATAGAAAAAGATTCAAATTTATTAGATATTCTTAAACAAATGGATTTATACATTCCTCTGCCATGCGGCGGCACTGGCAAATGCGGAAAGTGCAAATGCAAGGTTATTTCTGGTTTTTTGGAAATATCAAAATTTGATTTAGATCATTTTTCTGAAAAAGAGCTTGAAGAAGGTTATAGGCTCCTCTGTGCTGCAAAACCTTCTTGCGATATAACAATACAACTGCTTTCTAATGATGAAGGCAAGTTTGAAGCAATAACATATTATTTGCCATCAGAAAACACCTCTTCTAGCATAAGATCAGAAAAAATTGAATTCACTAAAGATAAAATGAGCATTACTGAAAAAATTAAAAAGTATAGTCCTGATAGCAATATTTCCTTTAGTATATTAAAGGAATGCTCTGCTGCTATAGATTACGATAGGGAAAGCACTTATGTAACATATTATGATGATAAAATAGTAAGAATAAGTGAAAATTTAGAAAATTTTTATGGCATAGGTATAGATATAGGCACTACAACTATAGGATTTGGATTAGTAGATTTAAATACAGGAAAAATTTTAGATAATCTCTCTTTGGTAAATAAGCAGAGGGAATATGGAGCTGATGTAATTTCAAGGATCATAAGGGCAAATAACGGCGAGCTTCATATGCTAAGTAAAGTAATCAAGGATCAATTATTTTATGGAATAAATGAGATTTTAAATTTAAATAAAATAAGCCTAGATAAGGTATTAAATGTTGTAATAGCTGGCAATACAACCATGCTCCATTTGCTTCTTGATATAAGCTGTAAAACCTTAGGTGTCTTTCCCTTTACTCCCATAACCCTAGATCTTTTAATGTTTAATTTTAAAGAAATATTTAACCAGGATTTAAACTGCACAGTGACCATTCTTCCTGGAATTTCTGCATATGTAGGAGCTGACATAACAGCAGGCATATTTTTTTCTAAACTAAATAAAGATACAAAGAATTCTTTTTTATTAGATATCGGAACAAATGGAGAAATGGCCTTGTGGAATGGCAAAACTATCTTCTGTACCTCAACAGCTGCAGGACCAGCTTTTGAAGGAGGTAATATACTTTGGGGAACAGGCAGTGTCCCTGGAGCTATATCTTCAGTAAAATATTCAGATAAGAATCTAGAAATAGGCACCATAGGAAATAAACCTCCTATAGGCATCTGCGGTTCTGGATTAATAGATGCAGTAGCTGAATGCTTAAAAAATGGAATAATAAATAAAAATGGAATGTTTTCTAAAGAATATAAGGGAAAAGGACTTGTTTTAGGTAAAACCATTGAGGGTGAAGATATAGTTCTTACACAAAAGGATATAAAAGAATTGCAGATGGGAAAGAGCGCAATTCGATCTGGTATAGATTGTTTAATAAATCATTCTAAATTAAAATATGAGGATATAGATAAGCTTTATGTAGCTGGAGGTTTTGGATATAAATTAAACTTTGAAAATGCTTGCATGATAGGGCTTATACCTAATGAATTAAAGGATAAGGTTGTGCTCCTTGGAAATAGCTCTTTAGGTGGAGTTATTCAATATTTAATTAATAAAGATTGCAAAAATGAATTAAGAAAAATAATAGATATTTCAGATATTTATGAGCTTTCAACAGATAAAAAGTTCCAAGATACATTTATAGATAATTTTATGTTTTAACGATAGGCGAAAGCATTATTAGGCTTTCGCCTTAACCAATCCTTGTAGCTTGTTACTCAATATTTCTTAAAAATTGAATATTATTCTTTTAGCCTAGGAGTTCTTTGACCTTTAAATCCAGAACCAATTTCGCCACCATCACAGGGCACTATGAGACCAGAAACATAAGAATTGCGTTCATCAACTAAGGCTGAAATAAGAAAAGCACATTCCTCAATTCTTCCCATGCGGTTTCCCATAGCAACATAGGTTAATCTCGACTCTAAACTGCCGCTTTTTTCCATATCCAACTTGGACATTTCAGTTTCTATAATACCAGGTGCAACTGATAGCACTCGAATTCCTTTTTCACCGAATTTGTATGTACAATCCATAACATACCAATAGATAAAGCAGCGGGACCAAGTGTAGGCCATGCCTTGAGCTTTTTCTGGATTTTCTCCCATAAAAAATTGAATCATTTTATTGCAGAATTCTTCTTTATCCTCACCTCTGCCAAGTTTGAACAAATCAATTGGCCATCTATCCTTTGGCATAAGATAAGCAACGCTAGAACAAATGTCCATAATAGCACTGCCAGGTTCTAAAACCTTATAGAATTCCTCATTGATATATAAGGTACCAAGGGTATTTACTCGAAAAATCATTTCTGGGGTGCCAGAGAAGCCTGTTAAACCAGCTAAGTGAACTACAGAAGCAACTGTACCCATGCTTTTTGCTTTTTGAGCAAAGGCGGTCACTTGCTTGCGATAAGAAACATCAACCAGCATACCTTCCACTTCAAAATTCATATTTCTTAAATCTAAAACAGCCTTATCAAGCTTTTCTTGATTTATATCACAAATTAACAATTTATATTTTTGTCCCATAATTTTTGCAGTGCCAAAACCAAGCCCACCAGATGCTCCCGTAATTGCACATACTTTTTTTTCCACTAAAAATACCTCCTTTTTATTAGGGTCAAACACTAAACTCTTTTTGTTCAGAGTATAGCAATGAATGGCATACAAATAAATACTCAAAATTAGGTATTTGTATATAAAGATATACAATTTTCAGTATTTATCCTATCCTAGAAATAATTTTCTTGATAAGTAAAACATAATAGTTTATAATATTGAATATAAATTCAATGAATGGAGATTCAACAAATGGGAATTCGTGAAGAACAAAAAGAAAAAAGGCGACTAGAAATCTTAAATGCTGGTTTACAGCTATTTACGCACAAAGGATATGCTTCAACTAAAATAAGTGATATTGCTCAAGCTGTAGGTATGAG
>JAVBPQ010000065.1:0-22347 GCA_031549525.1 Clostridiaceae bacterium
AAAATACTCTAATCTTAACAGAAAGCCGTATTTTTTAGTTCAAAATTAATTGTCTATTAATTTAAAATTTTTTAAGGTAGAAAAATATAAAATGCTGGAGGGATAAAATGATACCATTAAAACATGAAGAAGCACTTAAAATTATTTATAGTGCTTTAAAAGATTCAAAAATTATTTGGGCATTGACAGGTAGCACATCTTTTATTTTGCAGGGTATGGATTTTAATTTTAATGATATAGACATACGGACTAATAAAGAAGGGGCTTATGAAATTGAAAAATTTTTAAAAGACAATGAGAATCAAAATATGATTAAATTAGAAGAGAATTAAGCCTTATTTGATTTTGTATTGAGCTTAATGGAACAAAGGTGTATAATATACCATATAATAGTTTATATTTAACAATATTTTGTAATTTTATTTTAAGGAGGGAAAATTTGTGAAAAGATTAGCTAGTTTAATTTTCATTCTTATGTTAGTTTCCTTATTTAGTGGTTGCGATAATAAAAGCGTATCTTTGAAGATGACCTCTGAGAATTACCCAAGAGTAGATGGTTCTACTGCAACAATTCCTTTAGCAATAGCTTTAAGAAGTGCAGTTACAGGCGAAAGTGAAGAAGATTTACAGCTTAAAACAGTTCATTCCAAGACAACACAAGCTTTTCGTTCTCTACAGTATGGTGAGACTGATCTGTTAATAGTGTATACTCCAAACAGCATAGTTTTAGATGAGTTAAAGAATGCAGGAATTGATATCATAATGGAGCCCATAGGAAGGGATGCTCTGGTTTTATTTACTAATGAAAAAAACCCAGTGAATGACCTTTCGCAAAAACAGACTCAAGATATATATATGGGAAATATAACAAACTGGAAAGATATTGGAGGGGAAGATTCAGAAATTTTAGCATATCAAAGGGATGTAGAATCAGGAAGCCAGGTTTTAATGGAAAAGCTCGTTATGCAAGAAAATAAGATGATTACTCCTGAAAAAGATTTTGTGATAACTGGCATGGGAGAGATAATTGAAAAGGTTGCAAGTTATGAAGATGAAAAAAATGCATTGGGTTATTCTGTTTATTACTATATAAGAGCTTTTTTAGATAAGGATTATAAAATAAAACTGATTAATGCAAATGGGGTTGCACCTTCTAATGAAACCATTAAAAATGGCACATACCCTTATGTTCAAGATTTTTATGCTGTTATAAAAACTAGTGAAAAGGAAGACTCAGGGGCAAGAAAGTTATTTAATTTTTTAACTAGTAAAGAAGGTAAGGACTTGATAACTGGAGCAGGTTATGTAGCTTTAGACTAACTTTTAAGTTAGGGGGAGAATTTGTATGAGAAAATTTTTGCTTATTATTTTATCTATTTTGTTATTAAGCTGTGAAAATAACTTAAAAGAACCTACCACTTATTATACATTGCCTCAAGTGAAAAAACAAAACTTAAACACCACAGAAAATAATTTTCTATATCCCATTAGGGTAGAGGATCTGTATGGTTTTATAGATATAAATGGTGAATTAAAGATAGAACCTAAATTTAAAGCATATGAAATTTTAGAAAAAGGTTATTATGTAACTCATATGGAAGAAGAGGATGTTGTACCTGATGATCAAAATCATTCATTTCCAAAGAGAAGCACCTATATGATAATTCCTGGATTTAAAGAGATAAAGATAAGCGATAATGATGTATACTTAAATCTTACAACGGATAAAAAATATGCCATGATTCATGAATATCTATATGAAAATGAAAAGGAGATAAACAAAAGCTTTATCCTTAATATGGAAACAAAGGAGATATTTGATAAAAGCGATGAATCTCATAAAGTGGTAAATGCATATGATGATTGCTATATAACTCAAAATTCAGGTTTGTTCTATATCACAGATTATAATAAACAAAACTTAAGCTCAGCTTATACATCTTATGAAGGGCTTCAGGATGATACTTTCTTCTTTAAAAATGGTTCAGGCCTATACTGGTTAGATAAGAGTGGAAATGTCATATTTGAATATGATAATGCAAATTATGGGCTTCCTTTCTATAATGATATTGCTCCTGTCGTAGATAATAATTCAAATCTAATGTTTGTTGACAAAAATGGAAATATTTTAAACACTTACCAGAATGTAAATTCAATTTTTAAAAAAGATAATGTTTATATTGCTTTTATAGGGCAAGATGTTGTTATCTTAGATAATAATGGAGCAAGAAAGATACCTGAAGATTATGGGGGCAGACTTGATCATTATTATGATTTACAAAAATCAATCATAGGTTATCATAAGAATAATTCAAGCTATGATGTTTTTGATAAAGATGGAAATATAAAAGCTTCTTATACCATACCAGATGGATTTACAAATCCTATGTTAATAGATACTGATTATGTGAGACTTGAAAAAGATACAGTTTGTGGATTAGGTGAGTTTAAGGATGGTAATATGCAATGGGTGTTAGAACCAAAGTATAGTTATATTGACACTTATGATGTTATAAAGCCATATGCAATGGTTTTTATACAAGATAGCAATAAAAGTTATAACTCTTATGCTGGTCTTTATGATTTAGAAAGTAGAAAGTTTGTATTAGAACCAAAATATCTACATGTAAGTGTATTCGATAAAGATATGATATATGTTGAAACGGCTTTCTTTACAGGCTTTATAAACTCTAAAGGAGATTATGTGTTTGTTCAGCCTATTTATGATTTTGAAAGTGATGGTTAAATTTTAATAAAATAACAGATTAGAAAAACTAAGCACCTATTAATTTAGGTGCTCTTTTTGTTAAATCGTTAAAGAAAGTTATTTACTCTATTGATTTTGGAATGCCAAATTCACAAGGAACCTTTGACTGGCATAGTGCACATCCAGAACCAGCTTTTCTATTGACACCTAATGCTTCAGCAATATTTTTAGATTCTTCGCCATAGACATAACTATAACATTTTATATGATCATGTCCATTTTTTGTGATTGCGCCAGCAGGACATCTTTCTATGCAAGCACCACAAGTACCATTTCTTAGGTATAGACAGTTTTCAGTATGATTTTTGAATTTTCTTTCATCAGGTAATAACTTTAAGTCTGTAACGATAGAAACAAATTTTACGCAAATTCCTCTTTCTGTAATCATAGCATCGTTTAAACTAAATGTACCAAGCCCTGCAGCATACGCAACATGGCGCTCTGACCAATTGGAATAAAGAGAATTGTTTTTATTAAAAACTTTACACCAAGGGTAAAAACGTGGTGATACTGCACAATAACCACATTCTTTTAAAAAATCAGAAAGATAAGCTGCTACCTTAGGTATAAAGAGTTCATCCCCTAAAGTTCTAAGTAGGGTCCATTCTTTTGATGGCCATTCTTTCATTTGCCTATTGAGGGTTACAATTTTTTTGTTGACAGGAAAAGCAATGGAAATCACAGTACCTTCTGCAATACTTTCTGTACCATATACTTTTTCAAAAGCTTCTGCAGGTGTGAGATGCTCAGGTCCAATGATGGTCTTATAATCTAAAAATAAAGAATCGTAAATAGAAGCAAATCCAATTACAGGTTCTTCATATCCACAGCCGTCTATAAAGTCAAATTGATTGTCCTTAGATGTTTTAACAAAATTTTGTATATTAGCAATTATTTTTTCTTTCATAAATAACACCTCTTCTCTAAATAGTGTAATACACTACGTTTCTAAATAGAAGAAGTTTAAACAAAAGTCAGAAGATATGTTATTTATATTTTATACTCTCAATTTCATCATTCATTTTTTTATAATATATTTTGAAATTATATGTTTCCTACAAAAGAATATTTATACCTTGACCCATCTATCTTTAAAACAACCCTCTATTAATTCATCATCAGCGAGTGCCTTTTCTAAAACATCCCTTATATAATTTTGTTTATATTCTACATTGTCTTTACTAAAGAGCATAGGATAACCTGTACCTCTTTGGAGATAATCGCTTGTCATTATCAGGTAATCTTTATCTTCATCTAAAGTTTCTCCATTAATTTTTACATCCAATCTATCAGCATAAACGGTAATGGACACATTTTTTGAAACGTGAAGTCTTCCTAAATATCTTCCTCTAAAACCTGCACCTTTTCCATTTGTTAAACATAACTCTTCATCCAATGTGCTATTTAGCGCTTCTAGGATGTTTTTTCCTTTGATATTTACATAAGTTGGATTAAGAGGCGATGGGCTTATTTGTAATAGTTTAAGTTTTGAAACCTCGTCTTTAATGCCACATGATAAAATTCCACTGTTCATAAGTGCAAAATCACAAGGATAGTATTTAAATAAAGCGTCACATACTAAATTAGTAAGTGGATTTTCCATGACCACATCATGCCATATGGTATCTTTAATTATGAATAAAGGAGTACTTAAATTTTTTATAGCAAGTTTTTTCTCCTCTAAAATCATCTGCATTATTTTCACATCTTCATCATATGGTTCAGTTTTAATATTTTCTCCTACAAATGACACTATAGAATTACCATTTAAATTTAATATCAGTTTTCCAACAAATTCTCCATACTTTCCTGATTGATGGATAATAGTATTTTTGATTTGTATAGCATTGTCCATTTCGGTGTGAGAATGACCTCCTATTATAACATTGATACCTAAATCCATCTCTGCAATTACGCAATCATTTGAATATCCAAGATGGCTGAGCAAAATACATAGGTCATATTTACCCTCATTTGATTTAATTTCCTTTTCTATCTCTTCCTTAGCTTCTGTTGAATGCATACCTTCTAGATGAAAAAATTCGTTGAACATAGGAGTAACACCGATAATAAGTATTCTATGCCCATTTTTTATCACTATTTCACTTCTCTTAATACCTTCTATTTTGTTCATATCTATTAAATATAAATTTGAAGATAACATGGGAGTTTTTCCAGTTTTAGCTATTACTTTAAGGTTGTAAACTCCTGCAAATCCTTCATTATTTCCTACAGCTACAGCATCATAGTCTAATGCTTCTAATAAATGTTTTCCACAAGCTCCATTTGTACCGTTCATCTCTAAGCGCATAAAGTCATGAAAATCTCCAGCATCTAATAGTAAAGCATCCTCAGATTTTTCAGCTTTAATTATAGTGGCAATTTTAGAAAACTTTTCTAAATTGCTATGCACATCATTTGTGTGATAAATAACAAGATCCATAATTATCTCCTTTAAATTAAAATAAGTCCATTGTAATTATTTAATTTTACTGAAAAATATCTATATACTCAAGGTTAATATAAAATTTAAAGTACATACTTTAAAATACATAATAAGTTTTTTATAGAATATGGTATAATCTTAAAAAGACTTTAGATTATATTTTCAAATTAGATTCGAGGTTGATTATATGTCATTGAGATTCGTATTTGGAAGAGCAGGTAGCGGCAAGAGCTATTTTTGTTACGAGGATATGAAGAAAAATTTTAAACAAAATGAGGATAATCTCATACTTATTGTACCAGATAATATAAATTATGAGGTTAGCAAAAATATTTTAGAATTTATAGGTGAAAATGCTTCCCTTAAAACTTATGTGTTAGGGTTTAAAAGGCTTGCACATAGGATCTTTGGAGAACAAGGCGGAATTGGAAAAGAGCTTTTAAATTCCGCAGGGAAAAATATGATCATCTATTATATATTGAATAAGCATGTTGGCAAATTAAAAGCCTATAAAAATCCAGCAAAGTTAATAGGATTTGTAAGCGATTTTAACAGTATAATATCTGAATTTATACAATTTAATATAACCCCTGATATTATAAAAAGTACAATTTCAAATATAGATAACAAAGAGCTAAAATTAAAACTTGAAGATATATGCATTGTTTATGAGGAATTTTTAGAAAAGCTGAGTGAAGGATATTACGATGAATATGAAGTATTAAATTATGTACTAGATAAGATGAATAACTCTAAGCTATTAAAAAATACAAGGATTTGGATAGATGATTTTAAAGAATTTACAAGCCAGCAGTATAAAGTGATAGAAAAGCTTTTAAAATTATGCAAAAGGGTCACCATAACCATGGATGTAACAGGAGATGATGAGAGGGAAATTTTTAATACCATAAGGTCAACTGAAAGAAAGCTTCTTAAGATAATTCAGGATAACAATATATCATTAGATGAGCAAGTTGATATTTCATGCGATCCATGTAAAAGATTTGAAGGAGAATCTGACCTTTCTTATCTTGAAAGGAATATATTTTTATACCCTGCAAGGAATTATGAATATGAACCTTCAAATATTGAAATATTTAGAGGAAAAAATACATACTCTGAGGTGGAATATGCTGCAAGGAAGATATGCGAATTTATACGAGATAAAGGTATAAGATACAAAGATGTAGCTGTAATATGCAGCTCCCTTGAGATTTATGAGAGCTTAATTGAGACAATATTTAAAGAATATGAAATATCTTATTTTCTAGATAAGAGAAGGGAGAGCAAGAGAAACAACCTGATAATTGCTATATTTTCTTCTCTTGAGGTGATAATTAAAAACTTTAGCTTTGAGAGCGTGGTTTCATTTTTAAAAACTGGATTTGTGAGGGTATCAGAAGATGAGATATCAAATGAGGAGAATAGAAATAAAATAGATAGGTTTGAAAATTATCTACTAGCTACAGGCACAAAAGGAAAAAAGATGTGGCTATTAAATGATAGATGGGAATACTTTCCTTTTAGGTCGTTAAAAGAAGAGATTTCAAATCGTGAAGTTGAGTATATGAAGGAAGTAAACGAGATTAAAAATTTTATAGCAGAAAGGTTTATAAAAATAGACCATATCTTTTCAAAAAAGCAGAAGATAAGCACATTCTGTAAGGAGATGTATGAATTTTTACTGCTTTTAAAATTTCCTAAAACCATTGAAAATACGCTTGTTGAATTTAGAAAGAATAATTTAGAGGATAAGTTTAACGAATATAGGCAGGTATGGAATATCTTTATAGAGATACTAGACCAATTAGTGGAAGCTTTAGGAGATATTAGAGTAGATGGTGAAGAATTTTATAGAATACTCCTATCTTCCATTGAAGATTATGAGATTGGAGTCATACCTTCTACCATAGATGAAGTCATGGTGAGTTCATCCTCAAGGTGGGTTAGTAAATCAGTGGATTATCTGTTTGTATTAGGAGTTAATGACGGGCTTTTTCCTAAAGCTCCTATTGAAGAAGGAATTTTATCTGATTCTGATAGGAATATGCTTAATGAGAAGGGAGTTGAGCTTTTTTTATCTTCTAGGGAAAAGCTATTGGATAGCAGCTATGATGTTTATAAGACCATGACCTCAGCATCAAAACATCTAACCTTATCTTATGCAATATCTGATATAAAAGGTTCAGCTTTAAGGTCATCCATCATAATTTCTAGAATAAAATATATATTTAATAAGCTTAAAGAAAAGACAGATATGAATGTAGAAAATGAAGATGTCATGTTTACAATTCAAAGAAAACTCCCTGCCCTTAATGCATCCATTGAAAATGAAAAGAATGAAATATACAATACCACTATTAGCTGGTTTAAAGATATTCCTTACTGGAGTAACTTAATAGAAAATTACTCAAAAGGTTTTAAACATGAAAGTGAGCTTATGATAAAGGATAGGATGAAATTAAAGAAATTGCACGGTGAAAACCCTATTAAAATGAGCGTATCTAAGCTTGAAGCTTATGCAAGGTGTCCTTTTTCTTTTTTTGCAAAATATGGACTTAATGCAAAAAATAGAAAAGTAAATGATTTTTCCCTTCCAGAAGAAGGAGATCTCTTACATAACATAATTGAAGGTGTATCTTATGATATAAAGAGCAAGAAAAATTGGGAAAGGATAGATGAAAATTACTGCACTGAGCTTGTAGATAAGATATTTGATGAGCAATTAGAGCTTAATAAAAACTCTGTTTTAAAAAATTCCACAAGGTTTAATTATAGGGTAGTAAGGCAAAAAAAAGTAGTAATAAGAACACTTATGACCATATCTGACCATATGAAAAATGGCAAATTCATTCCCTTAGGATATGAGATGATATTTTCAGAGAGCGGTAAATTTAAACCTATAATATTAGAGCTTGCATCAAAGGATAAGGTCTATTTTACAGGCAAGGTAGACAGAATAGATATTTTAGAGAAGGATGAAAAGACATACATAAGGATCATAGATTATAAATCAGGCTCTAAGGAGTTCTCGCTATCTGATGCTTACTATGGCTTTAAGATTCAGCTTATTGTATATTTAAATGCCATAATAAATGAGCTTACATTAAAGAATTCTAAGCCTGCAGGAATTTTATACCTTAAGATTCAAGATTCTTTAATTTCTGAAGAAGCTTTAGGTGAAGATGAGAATTCAGATAAGATAAACGAACAGATAAGGATGGAAGGGCTCGTACTTCAGGATATGGATATAATAAAATCTATGGATTCTGATATAAAAGGAAGATCAAAGATAATTCCTGTAACATTGTTAAAAGATGGGGAATTTAGAGATAATTCTTCAGTAATATCAGAAGAAAATTTTGATATGCTCATGCAATTTATAACAAATAAGGTCAAAATCCTCTGTGAGGAGATATTTTCAGGGAATATAAGGGTAAGACCTATGAAGGAGATAGGTACTGATAAACATGCTTGTGAATATTGTGACTTCTCATCATTTTGCGGTTTTGATACCACTCTTTTAGACAATAAGTATAATTTAGTGAGAAAACTAAAGGATAGTGAAGTGCTTCAAAAGATAGAGGAGGAATTGCATGAGACAATGGACTGATGAGCAAAAAAAAGCGATAGAGGAAAATGGATGCAGCCTTATAGTTTCAGCAGCAGCAGGATCAGGAAAGACTGCAGTTTTAGTTGAGAGGATAATAAAGAAGATAATAGATATAAACAGCAAGATAAATATAGATAATCTTTTGGTAGTTACCTTTACAAATGCTGCTGCAGCCGAGATGAAAGAGAGAATTGAAAAATCCTTAAACGATATATTAAAAGATAAGAATTTAGATAAAAAATATATATCTCATGTTACAAAGCAGATCAACCTTTTACCCATTTCAAATATTACCACAATTCACAGCTTTTGCATGAACGTTGTACGAGATAATCTCCACAAAATAGATTCTTTAGATTCTGGTTTTAAAGTAGGGGATGAAGCTGAGATAAACAATATTTTAGATGATGCTTTAGAGGAATTATTTGAAGAAGAATTGTTAAAAGAGGATAAAGAAAAAAAAGAAAAATTTGTAAATCTCATATATTTCTTTGATGAGAGAAGAGAAGAAAGATGCAAAGATGCCATTAAAGAGCTATATATCTTTGCAAGGAGCTTTCCTCACTTTGAAGACTGGCTTACAGAATCATCAGAGAGGTTAAATATTAAAGACGAAGAGGGTCTTTTAAACAGCATATTTTATAAACATCTATATATGGAAATGATTTTTGAAATAAAAAGCCATATAAAAGGTCTTACAAAAGCTGAAGACTATCTTAGCAAAATATCTGGATTTGAAAGGTACTATATGAATTATGTGATGCTAAGGGAGAGCCTGGAGGTTTTATGTTATTGTGAAGACATAGAGGACCTCTTAAGTAAGATAGAGAAATTTTCTTTTGAGAGGTTACCTACAATAAAGGGCTTTAAAGATGAAAAAGACATGGTTAAAGGCATACGAAGTGATATAAAAGATTATATAGAATCTATAAAAAAGAAGTATTGTAAAAATACTGAATATATTTTAAAAGTCATAAGAGGGAGCTATGATACAATATCTGAACTTACGAGGGTTATTTTAAGGCTTCATGAGATATTTTCTACAAAGAAGCATGAGAGAAACCTCATGGATTTTAACGATATGGAGCATATGTGCTTTGATGTTTTGATTTCAAAGAATGAAGATGGAGCCTATGAGCCTTCAAGTGAAGCTAAATATTATATGGAAAAGTTTTCTGAAATCTTAATCGATGAATATCAGGATTCAAATAGGATACAAGAGGAGATCTTAAAATCCATAGGAAGGGAAAACTCTCATTATAAAACACCTAATATATTTATGGTTGGGGATGTAAAGCAGAGCATTTACAGGTTTAGAAATGCTTGCCCTGAGATGTTTATAGAGAAATATAAAACCTATAAAGAGGAGGGCTCACATAGAAAAATCAAGCTCTATAAGAACTTTAGAAGCTTAGAAAACATACTAGAAGCTGTAAACCTTGTGTTTAAGCTTATAATGTCTGAGAGCTTAGGGGAAATTGAATACACTAAAGAGGAGTATTTAACTCTAGGTTCAGATGTTGAAGGCTTAGGCGAAGTTGAAATAAACATATTAGATTACGATAAAGAATATGAGAGTGATGATGAAGAGATAACAAGTATTGGGGCAGAAGCTAGGATGGTAGGGAAGATGATACAGGACCTTATAAAGAAAAAACATATGATATGGAAAGGTGATTCTCTATCTGAAATAGATTATCGTGATATTGTCATACTATCAAGGGCTACTGAATCTGCTTCTAGAATATTTTTAGAGGAATTTTCAAAGCTTTCTATACCTGTATTTGCAGATAGCAAGACGGGATATTTTGAAAGCTATGAAGTAAAGACAATCTTATCCCTTCTTTCTATAATAGATAATCCATATCAGGATATACCTCTTTTGTCTGTTTTAAAATCTCCAATTGGCGGATTTTGCCCTGATGAAATAATGGATATACGGCTTATTGATGAAGAGTCATATATCTATGAAAACATGCTAAAAATGGAAGATGAGAAGGTTAAGAGTTTTATAGAAAAAATTGTATCCTTTAGGGAAGATTCAACCCATATGAGGATACACGAACTCATATGGAAATTATGTACAGAAACTGGGTTTTATGGATATGTTGCAGCTCTTCCCTATGGAAATGAGAGGAGAGCTAATTTAAAGCTTTTATTTGAAAAGGGAAAAGATTTTGAAGAGGCAAATTTTAGGGGGCTTTTTAAATTTATAAACTTTATAAATAAATTTAAAGAATCAAATGGAGATTTTGGTGCTGCTAAGATCATGGGCGAAAATGAAAATGTTGTTAGATTTATGAGCATACATAAGAGCAAAGGTCTTGAATTTCCTGTGGTGATACTTACAAGGTGCGGAAAGAATATAAATTTTATGAGTTTAAATAAAAAGCTAATATACCATGGAGATTTAGGGATAGCTATGGATTATGTGGATTTTGAAAAAAGGACCTTAATGAAAAATATAGTAAAAGATATAATAAAAGATAGATTAAAGAGAGAAACCTTGTCAGAAGAGATGAGGCTTCTTTATGTAGCTATGACCCGTGCAAAATATAAGCTCATGATAACAGGTTCGGTTTCAAATTTAGAAAAGAATATAGTAAAATGGAAGGGTAGCTTAAACTTCATAGATGATAAGCTTTCAAATTCATATGTGGCATCTTCAAAAAATTTCTTGGATTTTTTAATGCCTGCAGTATTTTCAAATTGCCATATTTTTAAATTTACTAAGATGAGTATGGAGGATATAGATATCAGTGTACCAGATAAGGTGGAGTTTTTAGAAGAAAGAGGTATTGATCCTGTAATATTCAACGAGATAGATAGGAGGCTTAATTTTATATATCCTCATGAAAGAGCTACTAATTTGCCTACTCGTGTTACTGTAACTGAATTAAAAAGAAGATGGGAAATGTTTGAAAGTGGTGAAGAATTTCAAAATGACATCATAATAAATTCTCCAAGATTTTTAAATGAAAGGATGAATATAAAGGGAAGTGAAATTGGAATAGTAAACCATCTGTTTTTGCAGCACCTTGATTTTAAGAAAGAGTATACATATGAATCCTTAAATGAAGAGATAGATATTATGATAAAAAAAGGGCTTATATTAAAAGATCAGAAGATGCTTATAATGGTTAAAAATGTGATGGAGTTTTTGTCTTCAGATATAATAAAAAGGCTGAAGGATTCAAAAAAAGTCATGAAAGAATTTCCTTTTCAAAGCTTATTTTATTCTTATGAATTATTTCCTGATGAGGTATATGACAAAAAAAGTGAAGATAAGGTTATGATTCAAGGGATTGCGGATATTTTCTTTGAAGAAGATGATGGGATTGTCCTTTTAGATTATAAGACAGAGAGAGGAGATTATGAAGCTATCAAATCAAAATATAGAAGACAGCTTGAATTATACTCAAAATGCATTGAGAAAATACTAAACAAAAGGGTTAAGGAAAAGTTTATTTACCTTCTTTCTTTGGGCAAAATATTAAAATTATAGATAGGTGAGGAAGATGGATATAAAGACCATTCTTATTGTGGATGATGAAAAATATATAAGGGAGATTTTAAAGATTCAGTTTAACAATGCAGGTTTTGATGTTTTTGCTTGTGAAAATGGAAAGGTTGCTCTTGATATTTTTGATAAAGAATCCATACATCTTATTATACTAGATCTTATGATGCCTGTTATGGATGGAGAAGAATGTTGCAGGCAGATAAGGAAAAGGTCTAAAGGAGTTCCTATAATAGTGCTCTCTGCAAAGGGGGAGTATGTGGATAAGGTAAATGTCTTAAATATGGGAGCAGATGATTATGTTGTAAAGCCCTTTAACCCAGAAGAGCTTCTAGCTAGGGTAAGAGCCCAATTTAGGCGACTTGAAATTTTAAATAAGAAAGATGAAAGCTTAGATATAGTAGAAATCGATGCTTTAACTGTAGATTTAAAAAAGAGGATAATAAAAGTTAAAGAAGAGCTTGTGAGGATAACTCCCATTGAGTTTGCAATTTTAGAGTTTCTTATACAAAACAGGGGAAAAGTTTTTAGCATAAGTGAAATATATGAATTTGTCTGGAGAGAAAAATATTTTGAGTCAGATAATACTGTCATGGTACATATAAGAAGGCTTAGAGGTAAAATTGAAGAAGAACCCAATAATCCAAAGATAATTAAGACCGTTTGGGGAGTTGGATATAAGATAGAATGAATAATAAGCTCTTTGTAAAATTATTTATAAAGCTTTTAATGAGCATTATAATAGCCAATGTATTATCCTTTGCTTTCTTAAAATATGGTGTTAACTCTAAAAAAAATATACAGAGAGTTCAAATAAATGAGATAGAGAATGCTTTATTTAGAGTAAAAAATGTAAAGAGCATAGTGAATAATTCCTATAGCATAACCTTGTTTTTAGAAGAGTTAGATAGAACTTATGAGATGTATACAAATAGGGTTTTAGTTGAATTAGGTCTTAGAAATGAAATATTTAAGATATTGGACTTAAAGTTTAAATCTGAAATTTTTATATTTAAAGACGAAAGTTTGATATATAATTACTCAAAGGGCAGCTTAATTTATAAGTTCGATAAATATACAATAGATAAATATATATCTAAAGATAGCAGGTTTTACTTTGAAAATAAACTAAATGACCATATATTCCTAGGAGATAGCATTAAGCTTTTAGATGGAGATTATAATTTTTTTGTTTATTTTGAACCTATAACTAAGATAGAAATAGATGGTATATATGTTGCTATTATAACTTCAATTTTGTTCTTATTTATTTATATCATGCTTTCTTTAAGCCATATCAAGTATTTTAAAGTCATATTAAATGAAGTAAAATATATGGATAGGCATATACCAGTGCAGGGAAACGACGAATTATCACAGATAGCCTATGGAATTAACATAATAAAAGATGAGATAAAAAAGAAAATTGAAAATGAAGCAAAGCTTGAAAAAAGCAAACAGGAGCTTATAATAAATATATCACATGATTTAAGAACTCCTCTCACATCAATCATTGGATATCTTTATTTACTTAAAGCTAAGGTAGATGATGATGGTAGAGAGTACATAGAGGTTTTGGAAGGTCAGGTAAATAGACTTAAGATACTAATGGATGACCTATTTGAATATGTAAAGCTCACAGATGAAAAAATGCCCTTAAACAAAAATCTTGTGAATTTTAAGGATTTAATTATGCAGTTTGCTGAAGAAAATTACTATGCAATAAAGGAAAGGGAGTTAAATTTAGAGTTAAATATTTGCAATGAAGAGATTTTTTTGTGGCTTGATACAAAGAAGATTTATAGAGTTTTGAGCAATCTAATGAATAATGCTATAAAATATTCAGATGAAAAATCTATAATCTATCTCACTGTTGAAAGGAATAAGGAGATAATAAGGATGGGGATAAAAAATACCTGCAAGATGGCAGAAAACATAGATGTAGATAGGATATTTGAGAGGTTTTACAGAGAAAATATAGGAAAAGAAAAGGGAAGTGGTCTTGGTCTTGCCATCGCAAAAGGTATTGTAGATTTGCATGGAGGAAAACTCTATGGTGAATTAATCTCTAAAAATGAGATTGAATTCATAATGGAGTTTATTGATAATACTATTTAAAATTTAGGGGGTAATTATTATGGATGATAACAAATTACAAGTCATAAGGAAAAGAATTGAGAAAACTGTTAATGCGCTTTTAAAAAATAATATCTCAGCTCTATCTCTAAAGGATGAAAATGAGCTTATCGATTATTTAAAGAGCAATTTAGAAGAGGAAAGCGTTATATCTTCAGGTGGGTCTGTTACTTTAAAAGAAACTGGTGTGATGAATCTTTTAAGATCTGGTAAATATAAATTTTTAGATAGATATCAAGAAGGTTTGACTAAAGAAGGGATGCATGATATCCACATAAAAGCCCTTGGAGCAGATTATTATTTTACAAGCTCAAATGCTGTCACTGAAGATGGATGGCTTTATAATGTGGATTCAAATGGAAATCGTGTTGCTGCAATGTTGTTTGGACCTAAAAAGGTATTTGTAATATGCGGATACAATAAGATAGTAAAGAATTTAGATGAAGCTATTTCAATGGTGGAGAGGGTTTCGGGACCAGCTAACACTTTAAGGCTTAATAAGGATACTCCTTGTACAAAAGTAGGTGAATGCGTTAATTGTAAATCCGATGGGAGGATATGCAATGAGTATACTTTGATAAAAAGACAAAATGATAAAAGTAGGATAACTGTTATATTTATTGAAAAAGAGTTAGGATATTAAAAATAAACACAGCTCTTGCATATGAACTAGAACATAGTCAATATGGAGAGCTTTATATCTTCTCACTGTTTAATCTACGCCTTTGAATAGCACCACACCATTTGTCAAGACCAAATATAATGTAACTCAATATCAATACAATCACGGTTATAGTGAGGACGTATAACATTACACCACCTATACCGAGGACATCAACATCTAAGAAAAAGTATGGGTAACGCCTGCCATCTTGGTAAGTAACACCAAGTGGTGCAGCTATTAAAGTGTAACATAGATAGCACAGAGGAATAATAGCCCAGCATAGTGGATCGAAAACATTATAGTGTCCTTTCTCATCAAATAAAACCCAATCCAATATTACAAGAATGGGTGTAAGTAGGTGAATTAAGAAATTGCCAATGTCACCATCAGCCATTGAGAATGGTGTATCTGCAAGCATGAATTGGTATACGAGTAATGTCACAGTAATGGCAATAATTACTGCCCCTTTGAAATGTGGCATATAAGTAGCGGTTCCATACAAACCACTTTTTTTCATTTGTACAACTACATAGACCGCAGATACAGCTATGAACACAACGCATAGAACATTGCTTTGCATAGTGTAAAATTTCAACGTGCTCAGGTTTAATTTGTTCGGGAATCCGAATGTAATCAGGACACCTGATAAACCGACAACTGTGGTTACTATTTTATAGATTAGAGAAATTATTCGGTTTTTTATATACATAATACCATCCTCTTTTCATCTAAAATGTGACAAGGATACTCTTACTTTTTTAGGTTATACTTGACCCACAAATTCAGGAAATATTGTTTATAAAATTTAGTATTTTTAAAAACAGCAATTATTTGGTAAAAGCGCTGTTTTCAATACTTTGAAAAATTTTTTAAAAAGTTGTGGGTCAAGATTAGACTTCTCTAAGTGAGTAGTTGGCATTTATCTTAAGTTAATTATAAGTTTAAAAGATAGGGGTGCATAAGTCAATAACCCGCACAGCTAAAGCAAGATAAACTGATAAAATATCAAGTATATAAATGATGTTAGAGGATAACAGCTTAGTACTGTCATGAGTGTTGGGTGCAACGGAACTACTAGAAATATCCTAGGTTAAGTCTCGAAAGGATATCCTCAGCTTTTTTTCCTGTTTTCATATACAATTTCCTTCAAATTCTTTATACGCTCCAGCCAAGGCTTTCTTGCTGGATGCTCCAAAGCTTTGCATATAATCCCTTCTTTTTCAGCAGTTCAGCATGAGTGCCTTGTTCGGATAGCCTGCCGTTATCAAGCACTACGATTTTATTCGCACCAGCAATAGTCTTCAGCCTGTGGGCAATGACGATGACTGTACGGTTTTTAATAAGCGCAGATATGGCTTTCTGAATCAGCACCTCGTTTTCAGGATCAAGGGAGGCAGTGGCTTCGTCAAGTAGCACAATGGGCGCATCCTTGAGTATTGCTCTAGCAATGGAAATACGCTGACGTTCGCCCCCTGATAGTGTACATCCGTTTTCACCAATTAAGGTATCATAGCCTTTTTCCATCTTGTTGATAAACTCATCACATTGGGCAATTCTAGCGGCGATACGGACTTCTTCGTCTGTTGCGCCTTCCTTGCCGATACGGATATTATTTATGATGGTATCATTGAACAGCACTACATCCTGGAACACAAAGGACATATACTTCATCAGAGCCTCTGGCTCAATATCCCGTATGTTTTTGCCGCCTATAGCCACCTTGCCATCGTTCACGTCCCAGAACCGTGCAATCAAACGGGAAATGGTTGATTTGCCTGAACCAGATGGTCCAACCAGTGCTGTAACAGCATTCTGGGGCAGGGTCACATTTAAATCTTTGATGACATCATCTTTGTTATAGGAAAAAGTGACATTCTTGAACTCGATATTGCAGTGGGGAAGTTTTATATTCGTATTACCATCCATCGTTGGTTCTGTGCGGAGTTTTTGCATACGTTTGTTGGAGGTGACAAAATACATCAGCTCGGCGGTCATGGTTAAAATGGTTAAGAATGGTGTGTAGATCCTTGTACTTATCATGGTAAAGGTCAAAAACAGCAGTGGATTAAGATTACTCTTCGTCAGCAGGTTCACGCCGACTAGAATGACGATTCCGATGCCCACCTGTAAAATAATAGAGGCTAGGGTGACGAAGCTGCCAGCAATGCCCTCAAACTTGATAACTTCCTTCATCATGGTTTTCAATGATGCTTTTAGTGCTTCCGACTTTTCACCAGATAATCCGAAGGCTTTAACCACCTTGATACCATCAAGATACTCTTGTATCTGCTTGGAAACATTGAGCTTTGCTTTTACATGGCGTTCCCCGAAGATTTGTTGTATTTTTCGTGAGAGATAAATCACACCTATCGAAACAGGAAGTACAAATAACAGTGCCAGCGTCATGCGCCAGTCGTACAGCATAAGCATAATAGCAACGATGATAATTGAGATACTGTTGGCAAAAATCTGTGGAATAGTATGGGATACCATCATCTCAACCGTAGCACAATCGCCTAAGATATTAGTGGTCAGGTCGGACAAATCCTTGCGATTGAAAAATGAAATGGGTAACCGTCTGAGCCGTTCGGCAATTTCAACTCTCATATTTGTAGCTTCTTCATATGCTGTAGTGTAAGTTTTATCATATTCCCAAGCGTACATGATCCAGTAAAGCGTGGCGGCAGCGATCCCAAAACCGAAAAGCATCCACATCCTGTTGGTATCAAGTGGTGTACTACTCACAAGTGGAGCGATGATCACCTGCATGATCTGCATGATAAGCATATATGGCAAGAACAGGCAGAGATTGGTCAGAACACAGACAACGATGGCCTGTCGCAATTGTTTCTCGCCTTTAGCTGATAAGTTAAGCATTCTTTTAAGCATTGACAGTGGCCTCCTTTTCCATAAGGCTCCAACTCATAGAAGCTGTGTATTGCTTCCACATACGGCTGTATCGCCCACCTGCTTTTACAAGCATACTATGTCTGCCCTGTTCGACAATTCTGCCTTCGTCCACAACAACAATTTTGTCTGCACCTCGAACAGTGGAGAGCCTGTGAGCGATGATGATAACCGTTTTATCCTTCATGAGCTGTTCAAAAGCAAGCTGGATTTTATGTTCGTTTTCTGGGTCAGCAAAGGCGGTGGCCTCGTCTAGTACGATAATCGGTGCGTTTTTTAGTATAGCTCTTGCGATTACGATACGTTGCTTTTCACCACCTGAAAGATGGATATTGTTTGTACCTATGACAGTTTCATAACCATTTGGCAGCTTTTCTACAAATTCATGGCACTGAGCAGCTTTAGCAGCAGCGATCACATCCTCACGACTTGCATTTTTATTACCGATCTTGATGTTATCAAGGATGGATTGCTGGAACAGAAATACATCCTGAAACACAAAACTGACTATGTTCATTAAATAATCTCCAGACATCTCCCGTATATCCACGCCGCCGATGCGGATTGCGCCGCTTGCCACATCATAAAAACGAGGTATCAGATGAGCGATAGTCGATTTGCCCGAACCAGAAGGTCCGACGAGTGCCGTTACTTCATCTTGATTTGCCGAGAACGAAACCTCTTTCAAGGCCTCAGTGATCACCTCGTCTCCTTCATCCTCAGTTTTCAGGTTTTGATAGAAAAATGCGACATTATTAAAGGAGACAGTATAGTTGCCAGTTGTTTTGGGATTTTTCGCTTCAGGTAGCGGCTGAGCATTCAACACCTTGTCCATGCGCTCGATGCCGTCTGCGATCTGGCGTCCTTTTTGCGATACATACATCAGCTTCAGGAACGGCGCAGTGATGGCAACGGAGAAAATCAGATAAAACAGCGTCGACATGGCGAACTTCACATAATCATCAGTTCCAGCCGCCATGAAAATGATAACTGGAACTAGAAACACATAGATATGATTGAGGATAACAAGAAACATCACAAACCCAAGCTTAAAAGATTTTGTGTAAGCAAGTGCAAAGTCACCATAGTTTTTTATGGACTCAAAAAACTTTCGAAAGGAATAGACTGTTTGGGAAAACGCTTTGACCACTGAAATACCACGGACATACTCAACAGCGGAATTGTTCATGTCTTCAAGAGAGTCTTGATAGGTCTTGATAAACTCCATTGAATTTTTACCCATGTAGATACTTTGAAGGATATACAGAATGATGATGGGTACCAAGGTGGCAAGCCCAAGCCGCCAGTCGAACACAAAAAGTATGACGAGAACGACAATGGGAGTGGCAAATGAGCCTACGATATCGGGAAGCTGATGGGCAATAAAGCCTTCAATCTTCTCAATATTCTCATCTACGATTTTACGAACCTTGCCGGTGGAGTTCTCGGTATGGAAGCCCATAGGTAGGCTGGCAAGGTGGTTAGTGAATTTTAGTTTTAGATAATAGAGCGTTTTGAATGCCGCTAGATGTGAACACATCAATGCAAGGAAGTTCAGAAGTATGGCAACTACTGCGGCTCCTGCTGCAAGCCAGCCCAGGTTAATGATATAGCTGTTGTTTAGTCCTGCAAGATTGTTCATATGTAGGGCAAGCTCTTTGATTATATAGTAAATTGCGATGAACGGTACAAAAGAAACTGCACTGCTAAAAATAGCAAGGGTACAGGAAGAGAATATCAGCGCTTTCTTGGTGAAAGCTAGCTCCAACATCCTCGCCATGCCAGATTTTTGTTTTATTTCTGTTTTCACGAAGAATTCTCCTTTCTATTGAATTAAAATGATATTGACCAAGGGATGCCTGAGCATCCCTTAGCTTCGTTTATAATTAACTGACAATGTTTTTACCAAAATCTCTGCATTCTTGCTCAAATGCTCCGCTAGGTGCTTCATTTACAATCAGGCTATCACATACAAGCTCTGCACCTGCATCTTTCATCCGTTTACTCCAGTCACGCATCCATTCACCGTCGCCCCAGCCGTAGGAACCAAATAAGGCAAGTTTTTTCCTGCTTACGCTTCCTTCAATGGAAGCCATAAATGGCTCAAATTCGCTTTCTTCTAATACTTCTACACCCATTGATGGGCATCCGAGAGCTAAGACATCACAGTTGATATCATTAACACTTGCCTCTGAAACATTTTTGAGAGTAATGTTTGCGCCCACACTTTCTGCACCTTCCTTGATGAGCTTTGCCATTGTCTCAGTGTTTCCTGTACCACTCCAGTAAATAATGTTGATTTGCATATTCATTTGCTCCTTTATAATTTTATTTTGAAATTTATTACTTAAAATTAACCCAATAGCACCATTAATAAGTAATAAGTGCGAATCTTGCAGCAAAAACCTAATAGATATTATTAATAAGTCACTCACTTAATTTTTTCTGGTTAACTGTGCAGTTCTAAGCATATTTACGGCTATGTGTAACGGTGGAAACCCTTTCAATACATCAATAGCATGGCATTGGGCTTCGTCGATTTTCGCCCAGATGGATTGCGCTGTTTCCACATCTTCGTAGACTTTCCAATAACGGCAGCAAGTGCTATTTTTTCCTTCATTTTCAATAAATGCTTTCACATCGCCTGGAGGATACCCCAAAAAAATACCAATTTCATGTGGAAAATCATTATCTTCAAATCTTGCAGTAAGGTGGTTAATACAATTCTCAATTCCTTCATCCACTGGGTAATTGTACATTTTTAAAATATTTGCTGATGTTTCATTTTTAATTGCTGTATCAACCATGTGTTTTTCGTAAATAAGAAATAAATACACGCCATTTTTTCTTTTGATTTCTCTTATACATAATCCAGTTGCTTTACACATCGTATCTTTACGGCTTTTCCATATACGTGTGCATTCAGGTCGTACCGTAACCAATACGGCCGGTTTTACATTGCACAGTATAGGAGAAGCGTGGTACAAGAACATGGATTCAATATTTCTGTGACAAATTGAACCTCGTAATGCTTGCATAAACGTTGCTTGTTTTTCAACTAAAGTAATCAGTTATCATCACCTCTTTGCAATAGGTTAGTCATAACTAACCTATTGTGTTAAAATAAACACTGATCTCTCAGCGTTCACTTAATTGGACAAATAGTTCAAAATCTAATGTGTTAAACTTGGTTTGTGGTCTTTTTTTATTTACTAATTGTGTTTTAATAGTTGGTCTGTGTTTCAAATTGGTTAGTGGTGACTAACGTAGACTCCATAAGATA
The DNA here is from genome assembly GCA_031549525.1 of Clostridiaceae bacterium. Classification (GTDB taxonomy): domain Bacteria; phylum Bacillota; class Clostridia; order Clostridiales; family Clostridiaceae; genus WQUF01. Next base: position 21,337 of record JAVBPQ010000065.1, read on the forward strand.
CGGAGTCTACGCTCCGTTGTAGTCAAGTATGTACGCTTTTAGTTTTTCAGCTTCAATAATTTTCACATCGACTTTCCTAATTGAAAGTTCATATCTTTTTACAGTTGATTTCAATTTTCCGTGAGCAAATCTCTGTGAAAGTAAGGTTAGGCTAACTATTTATTAAAAATAATTGGTTAGTTAAGACTAACTATATCATAGTTTATCAAACTTTTATCCTGTTGTCAAGAGGTGCTCTGATTATATTTGACATCTATTTATGAATCTCTAAACGTAAATTAAATTTTGATATTTTATTTATAGGTGGCGGTGCCTAAGTTAGGATACAGACCCACAGTTAAAAGAATATCTGGAAAAATTGAATCCATAGAAAGTTGGTGAAATTGTAATTAAAAAACTAATCTAAATTAGTTCAATCGTGGAATTTTAGAATTTTAAATGTGCATACTTTTGAAAAATTTCGTTCAGAACCTTCGCAAGAAAAATAAAAGATATGTAATATATTAGGAAATGGCATTTCGAATTTTATGATTTTTTAAATTGAATTTGATATCCTGAGTATTTGATGATATAACTAAAAATCTTAAAACCTCTATCTAATTTAGTCGAAATTTAAGATTGAATTTATTTTGTTATGAAGAAATTTCTTACATTCTAGGCTCTCACCTAGGCTTGTATCAGAATCCTTATTTTTAAATGAATAGATACTATAACTTAGCTAATTCTTCAAGAGATCTTGCAATCATTCTCTTATGAGAAATCTCAGATACAGTTTGTGCTCTTAAATATATATCCATCAAGTTTTCATCATACTTCACTCTAAGAAAATTGTTCATCCTAGATTTTTGAGATTTTCTCTTCTTGCCATCGTCTTTTTCTTTGAGCATTGATTCATTTATCTCTGCTACTTTATCAACAAATGATCCTACATAATCCTTATGAACCTTTATTGAGAATGTTATATCAGTAGGTGCATAGGTATTCATTCTTTCTGCTACTTTCTTTATATCA
>JAVBPQ010000037.1:0-28300 GCA_031549525.1 Clostridiaceae bacterium
CAAAGTTCCACTATAATCAGTTAAAGCTTCTTCGAGAATTTCTCTTGTTTCAATATCAATATGATTGGTTGGTTCATCAAGTATTAAGAAGTTTACTTCATGTTTTATTAATATAGCAAGCTTTAAAAGCACCTTTTCTCCACCAGATAGCATATTTACTTCCTTAAAGACATTATCTTTATAAAAATGATATTTAGATAAGATATTTCTTGCTTCACCCTCTAAGCATGGATATTCTCTTCTAAAAGCATTAATAATGCTATCTCTCTCATTTTCAAATCTTATTTCCTGAGGGATGTATCCTATTTTAACACTAGGAGATAATTTTATTTTTCCAAGATAATGAGTAATATCACCTAATACAGCTTTTATTAATGAAGATTTGCCAGTACCATTATCTCCTATTAATGCAACTTTTTCTTTATAGTGTATTGTGAATTCAAAAGATTCAAAAAGTTTATGATCTTCAAAGAAAATACCAAAATCCTCAAGCTTAAGAACAATATCACCAGAACGCCTGCCAGCAAAATGAATTGGAATCTTTGGTTTTTCAAGCTGAGGCTTATCTAGTATATCCATCTTTTCAAGGCGCTTTTCTAATTCCTTTGCTTTTTTGAAGAATTTTTCATTATCGCCTTGATTGCCCCAATCTCTATATCGCTTAATGGCTGATTTAATGGCATCTATTTTCTTTTGCTGATTTTTATACTGTTCAAATTCTTGAAGCAATAACCTTTCTTGCTCTTTTAAAGAAAATGAATAATTTCCGTGGAACAAAGTACCTTCACAAGATTCAAGCAATATTGTCTTAGTCGAAACTTTGTCTAAAAAGTATCTATCATGTGAAATAATTGCTACAGCTCCAGGATATTTATTTAAATAGTCTTCAAGCCACTCAATCATGTTAACATCTAAATGATTAGTTGGTTCATCAAGCAATAAAATATCTGGTTCTTTTAATATGAGTTTAGCTAAATTAACAATGGTCTTTTGACCACTGCTTAATACATTAAAGGGTCTTTCTAATATTTCGCTCAAATTAAACCCAGTGACAACTCGGTTAAATTTTTCTTCAATTTCATATCCACCAAGGAATATAAATTGATTTTGAATGTTTGCATACTTATCTAAAAGTAAGTGAAGTTTTTTTTCATCAATTTCGCTTTTCATTTCATCTTCTATATAATGCATCTTTTGTTCTGTTTTATATATTTCTTCAAAGGGTTCCATTAAAATATCTCTTATATTTGCATTACTTTCAGATAATTGCGGAATTTGTTCTAGATAACCAATGCTTGCATTTTTACGTATATTGATAACTCCACTATCTGGGTATTCATTTTTCATTATCATCTTAAAAAGTGTTGACTTTCCGCTGCCATTTCTTCCAACTATTCCAACACGATCACCTTTTAAGATTTCAAAATTAACACCATTTAAGATTTTTTTGTATCCAAAATCCTTATGAATTTTATACATTCCTATTTCAATCATTATTTTACGCTCCTATTTTAAATTTAAATATTTAAAATAACAGAGCCTTTAAATTAATAAGATATGGCGATTAAGTTAACCGCTCCGCACAGCTTGAGTATTTAATAAAGATAATACTCACATCGCCTAGCCTATTAAGACAACAGACTCTGTACGAAGCTCAACAAATCCGATTCTATAGTAATTATAACCTAGAATCATCGCAACCACCTCCAAAATTCAATTGTATTAAATATAACACAAATCTCAACTAATAGAAAGACTTGCATAAGAGTACTAAGAGTAAAAATATTTAGAGACTCTCATATAAATCGGTACTTAGATATTTTAAACCGCTATCGTTGAGCGTAAGTACAATATTCTTTCCTTTTTCGATTCCTTGAAGCAATTTTAGAGCTGCACACACATTAGCACCAGAGGAAAAGCCTGCAAATATACCTTCTAATCTGGCAAGGCTTCGTGTCATATTTGTAGCTTCATCATCCGTGATCTGTATACAACCGCTGATCATGGTTTTATCAACTAGAGGTAAGTCCAAGGAATATCCACCACCTTGAATTTTATGATTTTTGTTGGTGATTGTTTTATTAGCATACACAGCAGCAGTTGCTGGCTCCACAATATAACAATGGATATTGGGGTTATGTTTCTTTAGTCCTTTAGCACAACCAGCAAAGGTGCTGCCACTGCCAACAAAATCAAGAAATACATCAATTTGTCCTTCTGTCTGTAACCACATTTCTTCTGCAGTATATAAAGCGTGGGCATTGACACAAGCTGTCAGATTAAATTGGTCTGCACGGAAAGCGTTTCTTTCCTTTGTAATCTCTTGAGCGCGCTTTTCAACAAGAGCAAGATCTTCTCCTGAAACTTGACCATGTGTGGAGTTTGGCATTTGATTAACTAAAATAACTTCTGCTCCTAATGCCTTCATCATGCGTGCCCTCTCCATAGAATTTCCTTTAGACATACAGGCGATAAATTTGTATCCTTTACAAGCACAGGCAATTGCAAGCCCTGTTCCTGTATTGCCACTGGTGAGCTCTACCACAGCTTGACCAGGCGTGAGAAGTCCTGCCTCTTCAGCCTCTGTTATCATTTGCAGTGCTACACGATCTTTTTTGCTAAAACCTGGGTTTAAATATTCAAGCTTTGCGAAAATATTTCCATCTACATGATATGATTCTATAATACGAGAAAGGCGAACCATAGGAGTTTCGCCTATTGCTTCAGATACATTATTAAGTAATTTTTTCATTTTATCAACTCTCCTGATATTTATAAGCTTTCAAAACAGTTTTTTAAGTTTATAAAAGAGAATATTGTTGTGCTACAAGATCATATAAACCAAGCTCTTTAAGCTTTGAAACAGGAACCTTAAAAGTTGCTGTAGCAGAACCTGGTGCTCTTCCTATTTCAAGACCCCCTACCACTGTAGTTCGGTTCATAACTTGAGGAACAGTCATATCTAAGAGTTTTGCAGCTCTTTCTAATGCACACATCACTGCCTCATTCAAGTTTTCTCCTGTGCCTATAAAGGATATAGGTGCATTTTCTTCTATTGGAACATTCCATTTTTTGGACATACATTCTGCAATATTTATCTCATCTTTAGTTAATTTTTTTGCTAAATAAGGCAAATCCTCTTCAACAGGTAACAAGATAGGTCCATCTAAATTTAAACCCTTTATGACTGATACTTGAAGAATAACCACACCTGATACATCACAAGTATGCATAGCTATTTCGCCATCACCTTGCATAGCATGCATATCCCCTGCATATATTCCACCCCCTGAAACTTTAACAGGAGCAATAAGTACAGCGCCAGCACGAACACGATTTATATCCATATGCCCATCTGTTACATCTTTTAAATTTTCCTTCTCTATAGAAAATTTATGATTAGCACCTACTAGAAAACTTCCAAAATCGCCTGCATTATGTGAGTCAGGAAAATCTCTTGCTGGAACAGTACCAAGCTGCCCCATAAATGGGCGAGTTTTTAAAACTAGGCCTGAAAGATCGCTTGGGGCAAGTGCAACAACTGGATTTTGTACAGAATTATCAGGTATGCGCATAAAATCATAGGGATTTTCAGAAACCTTCTTTGCAGCCTCTTCATTAAGCGTAAGCCCAATTTTTCTATCATCATCAAAAGCTACTGTATATCCACTTGTAAAAGCAAATGGGGAAGCAGAACCACCACATGCATTACAGCGTATACAATCAGGACCTGTACCTTCAATATGAGTTTGGGGATATTCTAATCCGCATTTTGGACATTTTCCTGCAACGATAGCATCGCTTAAATTTTGCTCTGATCTCATCATCTCATTTCCTGAAGCTGTACATTCTGATGTGACTTTAACTGATACAATTCGTATTGCAATAGCATCACCTACTTCAGCACCTTCAACAGCAACTGGAGTAGTAACCTCGTGACCGCCTTCAATAGAAGGAGTGAGCATTGGACCCCAGCATCCTGGCGCAGTATTTGCAACTATGAATCCTCCATCTTTTACAGGTCCTAACATTTTATTAGAAGGTCCTATAACTCCATTGGTGAAGGTATTTACAAATATGGTTTCTTGTGCCATTTTAACACTTCCTTATCTATTTTTTAAATAAATGATATCTTAGAAAAGCTTATTTTAAAAGGAAATTTCAATCAATTTTCTAAAGTTTAAAAAAAATAATTTTTAATATACATAATTTAGTTACCTCCTTAATAAAATTATTTAAGAAGGGGGGTTAAAAATGGATGATAATATTATGGATTTTTTAAAAATTTTTCCTCAAGATATTATTTCTCATCTTGAAAAATATAATATCCATAATTTAGAAGAGGTTAGAATAAGGGCTAATAAGCCTATATATATTTTTTTAAGTGGTGTTGAAGTAAAAATTCCATTTGTAACCACTGCTGAAGATATTAAGTTAATTTTTACTAGGATGAGTAACTTCTCTGCTTATGCATTTGATGAAAATATAAGGTGTGGGTACATAACACTAAAGGGGGGAAATAGAGTAGGGATTTGCGGAAGGTGTGTGGTTGAAAATGGAAGAATAAAAACTATAAAAGATATTTCTTCAATTAACATAAGATTTGCAAAAGAAGCTGTAGGCTGCAGCGATCATATAATGCATCATATTTTAGGTGAAGGATTTATAAATAACACCATAATAATATCTCCTCCTAAATGCGGCAAGACTACTATGCTTAGAGATATTGCAAGGAATATTTCAAATGGATTTAAAGGTCTAAAAGGGAGAAATATTTCAATTATAGATGAAAGAAATGAAATTGCATCATGCTATATGGGACTTCCACAATTTGATGTAGGAATAAGGACAGATGTTTTAGAAGGGTGCCCAAAAGCTCATGGAATGATAATGATGCTAAGGAGCATGGCACCAGAAGTTATCATATGTGATGAGATTGGAAGTGAAGAGGATTTATCTTCAATAATTCTCACCATGAATTCAGGAGTAAAGATAGTAACATCAATACACGGAGAGGATATAGAGGATTTTTCAAATAAATATATTTATAAAAAATCCAAAGAGCATTCCATATTTAAAAGAGGCATAGTTTTAAAAAATTCTCACAAAAAAGGTCTTGTAGATTATATATGGGATTTTTCAAAGAATAAAAGGGTAGATATATGAATCTTAACAGCTATGTGAGGATAATTTCAGCTCTTATAATAATTGCCTCTTCAAGTTTTTTAGGATATTCCTATGCTATGAATTTAAAAAATATATTAAAAAACGTAAAGGAAGTAATAAGGTTTTTAAATCTATTTCAAAACGAGATTATGTATACATTTGATTCAATACCAAATATATTTATAAAGCTTTCAAAAAATAATGCAAGTACTTTTTATAAAAAGCTAAATAAACTTGGAAAGAATCTTAAGGATTTTAAATATAGATCTTTAAAAGAAGGTTTTTTAGCAGAGTTTTCAGATACAAATGAATTTAGTCTGCCTAAGGATGATTTAGAGTCCATAGGTAATTTATTATCATCCATAGAAGAGATGGATCAGGATGGGATAGGGAGGATGTTTAAATTAACCCTTGACCATTTTGAAAGAAGAGCTAATGAAGAGGAAGAGAAATACAAAAAAAATTCCAAGGTGTACATAAGCTTAGGAGTAAGTTTTGGCATCATAGTTGTAACTGTATTTATTTAGTTAGGGGGGATTTTGTGGCCACATTGGATGTATCCTTAATATTTAGACTAGCAGCTCTCTGCATTTTAATGATAGTTATAGAAAGGGTTTTAAAGGCTTCTGGAAAGGATGATTATGCAGTTATAGTAAATCTTACAGCTATTATACTCATTTTAACAGTCATAGTAAATCTTTTGAATCAGCTTTTTACAGCAGTTAGAACCATGTTTCAGTTTTAAAATTATGGATATTTTTAAGATTATATCTTTTGCATTTATTACACTTTTCATACTCATAACAATAAGGCAGGATAAGCCTAATTATGCTTTGATTATTTCAATCGTTGCATCGTCGCTTATAGTGATATCTTTAATACCTAATTTAACAGTTGTGATAAAACTGCTTAAAGATTTTGCATTTAGATCAAAGTTAGATTTTATCTACATGGATGTGGTTTTAAAGGTTATAGGAATATCCTTCCTTGCCACTCTTTGCAGTGAAATTTGTAAAGATGCAGGAGAAAGTGCACTAGCATCAAAAGTGGAACTTGCAGGAAAGATATTAATTTTAATATTATCCATTCCAATTTTGACAGCGGTGTTTGAGTCCATATTAAAAATAATGCAGGTGAATGTATGAAAAAGGTTTTTCTTATAATGTGTACAATTATGATGTTTCTTAGTTTTAATAAAAATGTGCTTGCAAATGATACTCCTGACACTGTTATTGAAGAGCACAGAAAGGAATTAGATGATTTAAATAGATACATAACCAATATGGAAAATGAGTATGAATTATTTCAGGATATGGATTTTTATAGTTTTATAAAGAATTATATTACACAAGGTACAAGTACTGAGGAAGAAAATAAATTGTTTAATAAGATTGTAAACTATGTATTTAAATATTTTCTTTCAACTTTAAAGCTTATGTCATTCATACTCATGGTTGCACTTATATCTTCCTTTACAAATAATCTTCAAAACGCTTTTAATGATAATTCAGTGAGCAAGGTTGCATATTTTTGTTGTTATCTTGTAGTCATAATACTGGTTTCAAAGATATTTATAGAAAATATAAACCTTGCAGTTAAGTCCATAAGGGATGTGAGTGATTTTACCATTGCATCCATACCAGTGATAATAACGCTCATCGCATCCTCAGGAGGAGTAGCTGAAGCTGCAATAATGGATCCTATTATAATTTCTAGCATAACTTTTATATCAAACCTTTACATAACTTTTATTATCCCACTTATACTCATATATTCAGTTGTACTGTTTATAGATAAATTATCTTTGGAATTTAAAATAGATAAATTGAAGGCATTTATAAAACAATTTGCCATGACCTTTCAAGGGGGGATAATTGCTATCTTCATCGGACTTGTTTCTGTGAGGAGTATGACTACTAAGACTTTAGATCAAGTATTTCAAAAGACTGCAAAGTTTGCAGTGGAGAACTTTGTACCTGTTGTAGGGAAAGCTCTATCTGATGCAATTGCTGCTGTAGTGGGATATTCTGTTTTATTAAAAAATGCTGTATCTATAATCGGCATGATAGTTGTTGTAATAATGATTGTAGTGCCAATAGTTAAGATATTGATTGTAGGATTTATGTTAAAATTTACAGCTTCTATTATACAGCCTACTTGTGATACTAACTTAAATGACTTGATATTTTCCGCTGGGGAATGCCTGACTTTAGTTGCGTCTTGCCTTATAACTATATCTGTAATGGTGTTTATAATACTTTCCATATTGGCATCAGCAGGCAAGTCTTTGATTACATAAGGAGGGCTTATGGTAGATTTTTTAAGGGATTGGATAACTAGAATTGCAGCCCTTTTAATGGTTTTTACTGCAACGCAGATTTTACTGCCAAATAATTCTTATAAAAAATATATAAAATATACCTTTGGACTTTTATTAACTTATGTATTGATCTCTCCTGTCCTTACATTTTTAAACAAAGACTTTAATGGCATAAATATATCTTCTTATAATACTTATTTTACAAACAATAGCTTAAAAAAAGATGATGAAGAGAATGTAGGAAAAATTATCAATTCATCAATGGAAATTTTTGAATCAAATTTAGAAAATTTATGCATAGATTTTCTAAAGAGAAAATATCCTAGTAATGATTATGAAGTATATGTTGAATCTAAATATAAACAAGGAAGAATAGAAATCGATACAGTGAATATATATATATTTAAAGATGGTATACATACAGTTAAAAAGGTCATCATTTCTCAGGATAATGCAAAAGATCAATCTTATAGATATGGAAACATAATAAATTCAATTTCTGAGGAATTTAATATAAAGAGTGAAAATATAAATGTAATAGAGGGATGAGGATGAAATTTAAAGATTTTATAAACAAGCTAAAGGAACAATTGAACAATAAGAACACAGGAAATTTAATAATAATATTTTTATTTGCTGTTTTAATATTTGTTTTCTCCTCAGAATATTTTACAACAACAAAAAAGACAGCATCTTCTAATATGAAAACAGAAGAAAGCGAGATTCCATTTAATAATATAGATAATAAGTATGAAGAATCCTTAAAAGAGGAGCTAAAAGAAACTTTAAGCAAGGTAAAGGGTGTAGGGAAAGTAGAGGTCATGATTTATTTTGAATCAGGAGAAGAAAAGATACCTGTTTTTAATTCAAACGATTCTTTATCTACATCTGAAGAAACAGATACAGAGGGGGGAGAGAGGAGAACAACTCAGAAGAATGTTGGAAATACCATTGTAGTTGCTAATGAAAATGGCGATAATGTACCATTTGTAATTAAGACCTTAAAACCTAAAATTACAGGTGTTTTTATTGTCGCAGAGGGCGCTTCGGATGTTAATGTAGAATACAAGATAACACAGGCAGTGATGAATTTATTCGATATACAAGAGAACAACATAAAAGTTTATCCAATGGCTAAATATTAATTTGAGGAGGAAAATATGAATAGAAAACAAGGTATAATTATTGTGATATTGCTTGCCCTAATAGTTACAGCAGGTGTTATGGCATCGAGGTTTAACAGTCCATTATTACCAATAATTGGACAAAAAGAGCCTCCTACATCTGTACCTTACAGCGACACAGAAAACAATTTAAAATCAGAGAGTGACAATTTACAAGTAGGATCTTTTGCAAGTGTAAAGACAGAAAGAAGTCAAACATTTGCAAAAACAGTTCAATCACTTAAAAATATGATGCAAGATAAAGATATATCTGAGGAAACTAAAAAAGAAGCTGAATCTAAATATTTAGATGTTACATTAAGTAGTGAATATGAGTCAAAGGTTGAGATTGCCTTAAAAGCTAAGGGATATGAAGATGTGGTTTGCATCATTCAAAATCAAAGAGCTATGGTAGTTATAAAATCTAAAGAGGCTTTAGATGAAAAAAGTGCTCGTGAAATTAAAAATGAGGTTGCAAGGATTACTAAGATTGTAGATATAGACATAGAAGTAAAAGAATAATTGTAAATGAAAAATGCTTTTGATATAATGTTCATATGATGAAATTAAGGAGGTTTAACACCTATGAAAGAACTGGAAAAGGAAAAGGGAGATGATCTTTTAGATAAAGAGAATGGTATTGTAAAGATATCAGAAGAAGTGGTTTCAACCATAGCATCTCTTGCAACTATTGAAGTAAAGGGTATAATAGGGATGACTTCATCTGGTGGAATAAACCAGCTATCCATAGGAAAGAAAAACCCTACAAGAGGGGTTAAAGTAGTAATAAATGGCGATAATGCAACCATAGACTTATTTGTAATAGTGGAATATGGTATGAGAATTTCTGAAGTTGCAAAATCCGTTCAAACAAATGTTAAAAAATCTGTAGAGTCATTAACTGGACTTAAAGTTTCAAGCATAAATGTACATATACAGGATGTGCTTATAAAAAAACAGACTGAAAGTGATAATATAGAAGAATAACAAAAAATATGAGGCTTTAATTAGCCTCTTTTTGTTATTCAAATCTTAATGAATCGATTGGGTTTAAGTCTGCTGCTTTTTTAGCAGGATAGATTCCAAAGAACATGCCTATCATAGATGAAAATCCTAATGCTATTAGTATGATAGAAACAGTTGGAGATGACTTTAAGCCTATAAAATTTGCAACTACATAAGCAACTGTAAGGCCAAATACAATTCCGATTATACCACCTAAAAGGCACATGGTAACAGCTTCTATTAGAAATTGCATCATGATATCGTATGTCGTGGCTCCTAGTGCTTTTCTTGTTCCTATTTCTCTTGTCCTCTCTGTAACAGATACGAGCATTATATTCATAACTCCAATGCCGCCTACAATCAAGGATATGGTAGCAACAGCTATAACGAGCAAGGTTACTATATCAAGGATACTAGTTAAGCTACTCATTTGCTTATTTCCTTTTTCAATTATATATAGATTTTTCCCTAAATTATTGTGTTTTATAGATAAGGTTTTAATTATACTGTCTGCTACTTGTTTTTCTCTTTCTGTAGTTTTTAATATTGCTGATATTATGCTAGAATTTTTATTATAAAGACCAAGATCTTGCTTTATTGAAAAGGGGATAAAAGCAAAGCCAGGAACGCCAGTACTTTCTGCCATATTAGTACCAATACCAGCATAATATGGAGCGATATCGAATACTCCAATTATATTTAAAACCTTCGCAGTTCCACCTACGTTTACTCTTACATCTTTGTTTACAACATCAGAGGTTTTGAATAATTTTTCACATGTTAATGAATCTAATACTATGTATGGTTTTAAATCTTCATATTCTTTCTGATTAAAGAACCTTCCATATAGCATGTCAAGGCCTCCTATATCAGGAAAATTTTGATTTACAAAATATATTAAAACTGGTTTTTTATTATCTTGAATCTGAACGCTCCCTGTCATCTGGTCCTGAGGAGAGACAGAGATTATATCTTGATCACTATCTTCAATTGCTTTTACATCATTTATAGTCAGTAGATCAGATTTAACAGAATTTTCTGTATCAACTGATACATTTAATGTCTTTGCGCCCATTTTTTCAAATTGACTTGAAATTTGTTCAGTACTTCCTCTACCTAAAGACACGATCATAATAACTGATGATATGCCTATGATTATACCAAGCATGGTTAAAAAAGATCTCATTTTGTTTTGAGCTATGTTCTTTAGAGAAGATTTTAAAACATCAAAAAAATTCACTAAGTTTTACCTCCAAAGATTATTATGATTTTATAATTATCTATAATTAACATCTTATTTATATTAAAATAATTATTAGTCTTACTAAGTTAATTTTTTCCCTTATTGCAAAGAAATATGAGTGATTTAAGTTTTAATTTTATAAAAGATAGAAAATAAATAAATATTTTAAAATAATAAATAATACATATTATGGAATAGGGCAATATTCATATTATACTAATTGAAGCTTAAACTTAAAAAAATTTCTTAAGTCATGTTAGTTTATTCATAAGAGATAGATAGGGGGGATTTCAACCCCCCTTAAATATATTATGATTTTAAGAATTTTCATTAAAAATCATCTTAGCGATTTTAACACCATCTAAAGCATCTTTTGCATAAAAATCAGCATTTATCATTTTAGCATAATCTTCATTTAAGACAGCTCCTCCTACCATGATCTTACATTTGCATCTTTTCTTTAATTCTTTGATAGTATCCTCCATATTTAGTACAGTCGTAGTCATTAAGGCGCTAAGTCCTACAAGCTTCACATCTTCTTCCATTGTTTTTTTAACTATTGTTTCAATGGGTACATCTTTTCCTAAATCTATGATTTCAAAACCATAATTTTCAAGGATAACCTTTACGATGTTTTTTCCAATATCATGGATATCTCCTTTAACTGTAGCAAGGATTATCTTTTTATTTAAGTTTTCTTTATCATCTTTTTTTATAGCATCCTTTAAAACATTAAAGCATTCCTTTGTAGCTTCTGCACTTAGTATTAATTCAGGAAGGAAGAGCTCCCTATCTTCATATTTTCTTCCCACAAGATTAAGAGCTGGTATTATATCTTTATTTATGATATCAAGTGGTGAAATATTTTTTTCTAGCATGGTCTTTGTTTTTTCTATTGCCTCTTTTTTAAATCCTAAGATTAAAAGCGATTTTAAATCATCATTTATTTCATGGTTAAGTTGTTTTATATTAAAATCCTTTATATTAGAATTCCTTATATTAGAATCCTTAAACTTATTTAAAAATTTTACGCTTCCAACGTCTTCATTAGCGAGTACCTTATAAGCCATGAGAGTATTTATATCTTCTCTTAAGGGATTTATAATAGGTACATCAACTCCTGCATATAATGCCATTGAGAGGTATACTCCATTTAAAGCCTGCCTATTAGGGAGACCAAAGGATACATTTCCAATTCCAAGGACAGTGCATACGCCTAAAGTCTTAACCATTTTTATTGCCTCTAATGCTTCCATCACCATATGCTGGTGAGAGGAAGCTGTTAAACATAGGGTATCTATTAAAATATCTTTTTTATCTATCCCATATTCTTTAGCAGTATTTATTATCTTTTCTGCAATTTTAAACCTCTCGATAGCAGTTTCTGGAATTCCGTTTTCATCTAACGTAAGCCCTAAAACCAAGGCACCGTATTTTTTGGCAAGTGGAAATATAGCTTCCATGGATTCAAGCTTTCCATTTACAGAATTTATTATAGGCTTTCCATTATACACCCTTAAACCTGCTTCTAAGACATCTTTTCTTGAGCTGTCGATTTGAAGGGGAAGATTTATATATCCTTGAATCTCTTTTATAACCTTTACCATGGTCTTTTTTTCATCTATTTCAGGAAGTCCCACATTTACATCTAATATATCGCTACCTGCATCTTTTTGAAGAAAGGCTTCTTTCAATACATAATCTAAATCGTCATTAATCAAGGCTTTTTTTAATTTTTCCTTACCAGTTGGGTTTATACATTCTCCAATGGTCTTTTTGTCTCTTCCAAGTATGACGGTTTTATTAAAACTTGTCACTGCAGTGAAAGATTTTGCTTTTATTGGGATGGGTTTTATATCCTTACATCTACTAAATACTTCTTTTATATATTCCGGGGTTGTTCCACAGCATCCGCCACATATTGAAACTCCCATTTCTATCATATTTAAGATATAATTTGAAAATTCTATAGGATCTATATCATATATAGTCTTTCCATTTACAATCTTAGGGAGTCCAGCATTTGGTTGAACCATGACAGGGATAGATGAATACTCTAACACTTCTTTTATAAGTGGGTATATCTCCTTTGGGCCAAGTGAACAATTAAGCCCTAAAGCATCCACACCAAGAGCTTCTAAGGTTGCAGTAACTGTCAATATATCTGCACCTAAAAGGGTTTTATTATGTTCACTAAATGTAAATGTACAAAATATAGGTTTATCAGAATGCTCTTTACAAGCAAGGATTGCAGCTTTTGCTTCATATAGATCTGAAATGGTTTCAATTAAAAAAATATCTACACCATATTTATCAGCTAAAATTACCTGCTTAGTATATAGATCATATGCTTCATCAAAAGACAAAAGTCCCAATGGTTCAAGCAATTGACCTAAAGGACCTAAATCAAATGCGATGAATTTATTTAAATCACCATTTTCTAAAATGGCGTCTTTAGAGCACTTTATTGCAGATTTTATGACCTCATCTAGGGTATATTTTGTATTCTTTAATTTTAAATCATTTGCTCCAAAGGTGTTTGTAGTTATTATATCGCTTCCTGATTTTAGATATTGAAGGTGTATATTTTTTACTATTTCACTCTTTTCTATATTGTAAGCTTCAGGCATCTCTCCACCTATAAGACCATTCTTTTGGAGCATTGTACCCATAGCACCATCGAATAAGAGTATTTTTTTAAATAAAAGATCTCTTATATTAGTTTTTTTCAAAAAACTTCACCTCGTTTTACTTTATAATCACAATTTTCCTTATAATCACAATAATCGCATTTTATCTTATTTGTCTTATCCTTAGAATCATAAGGATAAAAGCCAATAAAAGCAGTGACGGATTTCCGAGGAATCATTATTAAAGATTCAGTTAAAGTTATACCTATCTTATAAGCATCTATAAGATTTAATATTTCTTTTTGTGTTTTTATGGAGAGATCACCATATCCAGGGGAGAATCTATTTGTGATATTATATCCTCTTTTTTTTGCTTCTTTTTTTATCTCTCCTTGTACTTTATCACAAATTTTTTCAACATATGAAGTAGCGACAGCATCCATGATTATAGCTTTTGTTAAGTTTAATTTTTCATTTATCTTAATCTCTCTATCTACTTCAATTCCAAGAGTTATAGCCATAATTGCAATAGAATGAGAGTTTCTTAAATGATGCATTAAATCAGAGCTTTTTATATATAGATTTGTATTTAAAATATGGATGCTCTTTGATTTTTCAATTTCAAAAAAGCTATAAGTATTTCTTGGTTTAGCAATTTTTTTTAACTCTTCTATGGTGTTTAATATTAAGCTTTCCATTTTATCATTTTTCATATCTTGCGACTTTAAATATCTTAGTATTTCTTTGTAATTTATATCCAAATTATTCCTCTCATTTTAAACAAGCTGTTGCTCATTGACCACTAGTCATTTTGCAACAGCTTTTTATTTTTTTATAACAATTCAAATAATAGTTTAGAATAGGAAGCAGGATCTTCTATTGGAAGATTTGCCATGAGAAGCGCTTGATTATATAAAACCTCTATATATTTTGCCGCTTCTTTTTTATCATTTAAAAACAAGCTATCTAATTTATTAAAGAGATTGTGATCTGGATTTACTTCAAATATCCTATCTGCTTTTGTAGCAGAATTTGGTTGAACTACATTTAAGTATTTTTCCATTTCAAAGGAAATGCCTCCTGCTGCAGTTATACATACAGGATAATTTTTTAATTTTTGTGAAAGCTTAACCTCTTTAACTCGATCTCCTAAGGTTTCTTTTATAAATTTTAAAAGATCGCTGTTTTCTTTAGCTTTTTCAGAAGCAGCTTTTCTATCATCTTCGCTTATTAAATCTAAATCATCGCTATTTACAGATTTAAACTCTTTTTCTTCAAAATTTCTCATCATCTGAACAGCAAATTCATCCACTTCATCTATAAAAAATAAAATTTCATATCCTTTTTCTCTTATAAGCTCTGCTTGAGGAAGTGATTCAATCTTCTTTATGCTTTCCCCTGTTGCAAAATATATATATTTTTGTTCACCTTTCATCCTAGATACATATTCTGAAAGGGTTGTAAGCTTATTTTCGTGTGATGATGGAAATAAAATGAGATCTTGAAGCAAATCTTTTTTAACACCAAAATCTGAAGCTATGCCATATTTAAGCTGGAGTCCAAAGCTTTTATAAAAGGTTTCATATTTTTCCCTATCATCCTTTAGAAGCTTTAGCAATTCTGCTTTTATTTTCTTTTCAAGGTTTGATGCAATTGTCTTAAGCTCTCTGCTGTGCTGGAGCATCTCACGGGATATATTTAAAGAAAGATCAGGAGAATCTACAACACCTCGAACAAATCTGAAATGTTCAGGAAGGAGGTCCTCACATTTATCCATGATTAAAACTCCGCTAGAATAAAGCTGCAGTCCTTTTTTATAATCGCGTGTGTAGTAGTCATAAGGAGCCTTTGAAGGAATATAAAGAAGAGCTTTATAACAAACCACACCTTCAGCATCTATATGAATCCACTTTATAGGCTTTTCAAAATCAAAGAATTTTTCACTATAAAAATTTTCATAATCTTCATCTTTTAATTCTGATTTATTTCTTTGCCATATAGGTATCATGCTATTTAAAGTTACTGTTTCAAATTCTACAGTCTCAGGAGATTCTTCTTCTCCATCTTTTTTAGGAATATATTTTTCCCTTTCCATTTTTACTGGATAGCGTATATAATCTGAATATTTTTTTACAAGATTTTCTATAGTATAGGTTTCAAGAAACTTGCTATAATCTTCATCTTCTGTATCAGCTTTAAGTTTTATTATAATATCAGTTCCAACAGTATCACGATGATCAGGAGTTATAGTATAACCATCCACTCCATCACTATGCCAGAGATTTGCTTCTTCACTTAAAAATGCACGAGAAAGAACTGAAATTTCATCTGCAACCATAAATGCAGAATAAAAGCCTACGCCAAATTGTCCTATGATATCTATGCCTGCATCTTTGTTATCTTTGTTTTTTTCCAAAATATCGCTTTTAAATTTAAGAGAACCACTTTCAGCTATAGTTCCAAGGTTTTCTTCTAATTCATCATATGTCATTCCTATGCCATTATCTGAGATCTTTAAAATTCTGTTATTTTTATCAATGGTTATATTTATAGCAAAATCTGAGCGGGAGAGACCTACTCTTTCATCTGTTAAGGAAAGATAGCAAAGTTTATCTATTGCATCACTTGCATTAGATATTATCTCCCGTAAAAATATTTCCTTGTGAGTATAGATAGAGTTTACCATTAGATTTAACAAGCGTTTAGATTCTGCTTTAAATTCTTTTTTAGACATTTTTTCATTTTCTCTCCTTGAACACGTATTAGCACTCTAAAAAATAGAGTGCTAATTTATTATGTATTATAATAAATTACCTGTCAATATCTATATGTACATATTTTATCCATGAAAATATAACTTTAATAATTATTTTATATTAAATATTTATATATATTTTAGTTATAAATTAACTTTGTTATTTATCATTAAAGTGCTATAATATGAGAATCTAGAGTAAATTTTGAGATATAGGAGGAAAATTATGGGGGAAAAAATTAACAATTCATGGGCATATAGAGATATTATTGCAGACAAGCGTAAAAATAGTTTATATCTTTCAAAATTGCATGAAAAGAGTTATGAACTATATGATTTTAGGTTTAAGTATTTTAGGTTGTTTGAAATTATATCTTTAGCCTTGATAAGTATTTCTTTAATAGTATATTTAATAAACAATTCAAAATTTATGCTTATACTTGCTCTAATTTTATCTGTAGTGGTTATTGCAATGGTATCCTATAACAAAGAGAATTTTTATTACTTGAGACTTTCCCTTCATAGTCAAGCTATGAATAAATTTCAAGGCTTAGCAGACCAATATAAAAATCTTAATATAGATTTGGATAGTGGAAATATTGATTATACATATTTAAGAGAAACCTTGGACTATTTAAATGATGAATATTATGATTTAATTCTAAATATGCCAAGACCCATAAATTATGAACAGGATGGACAAGATATACAAAGCAATAATTTAACTGATATGCAGCCAAAATTAAATAAAAATAAAGATGATGGAATAGTTCCAAAGGAACTTAAAAGATAAATATGTTTACATATGATTAAAAGAATTTTTAAACGAGAGGAGAGAAAAATGCATAGGTTTTTGCATTTTGAGTTTTATGAGATGGGTAATTGTTTCTGAGGTTTTAGGGGAAGCAGGTAAATTCAACAAAAAAGTTAAAGATGATATATTTTATAAATTTAAAGCAAGAGCATCAAAGCTTCCTGCACATTTTACCATCAAGACTCCATTTGATTCTTATGATATTTTAAATATAGAAAAATGCATAATGGAATTTTCTCTAAAATATACTAAACAAAAATATATAATAGATGGTTTTGATCATTTTCATGATAGAGTGGTATATATGAATGTTAAAATGAGTAAGGAAGCTAAATTTGTACATGATAAGCTCATGGATGAACTTGAAGAGATTGGTGTTATTTTTGGCAAGAACGAAGATAAAAGCAAAATATTTCATGTAACTGTTGCTTCAAAAAATGTGAAGCCGAATTTTGTCGCTATTTGGAATTACGTTCTTGATATTCCATGTTATTTTGAAGTATACTTTGATAACATATCAATTTATAAATGGGAAAATAACACATGGGTTTTATACAGATATTTTCCACTTAATTTATTAGAGGGTTAAGATGAGAAAAACATGGGATGAATATTTTATGGATATTGCTTTTATGGTAAAGGAGAGGAGTACATGCCCAAGGCTTCATGTTGGGGCAATTGTGGTAAAGGACAAAAGAATAAAAGGTACAGGATATAATGGAAGTCCATCAGGGCTTAGTCATTGTGAGGATGTAGGGTGTTTGATGATTGATAATCATTGTAGAAGAACTATCCATGCTGAAGTAAATGCAATTATGGAATGTTCTCCTTATGAGAGAGAAAATGCTACAATATATATAACTGCACAGCCTTGTATGGAATGTTCAAAATTGATAATTGCATCTGGCATAAAAAGAGTTATATATTTTAAAAGTTATGAAACAGAAGTAGATTTTTTTAAGGAGGCTCCATGGATAGAAGTAATTTCCATGGATAATTCTGTATAAACTTATGAAATTCTCGTAAAGAGGAGGAGATTTTTATTTTACTTTATTTAATTTTTTTAACTATACTAAGGGGGGCATTTTTACTTTACAATCTGATTGGGTTTGGGTTTTCTTTTGAATTATTACCGTGGGATAATTACATTTTGGTCGTTATCGTTTTACTTGGGATAGTAGCTTCTATCATGCTTGTTATAAAGAATTTAAAAGGATGGTATGTTGCAATTTTGATGTTTGTTGTTGATATAATTTATAATGTAGTCACATTATATGATAACTTTAAACTAAATAGCCTAGATGTTGTTACCATAATTTCAAGGGCTTCTCTTATTTTGTGTGCAGTTTATTTTATATTCATTATTTTATCTGAAATTAGAAACAAAAATAAGAATATACATACAAGAGCTTAAGATGAATGATCTCTTTTTTAAATAAAAGAGGTCATTTCTTTGTAAATTTTTAAATTATAACTATAGAGATTAAGCATAGAATAGAAGTAAATATATTTTTAAACAAGAAGCTGCTTTCCTCTATTATCTAAAGATAGAGGTATTCAGCAGCAAAGATTGATGATATAATAATATAAATAAAAATATTATTAATCTAAGATTAGGGGGTATGAGTGTGAAAATTAGAAAGATTTTTAAAACTGTAGGAAAAATTGCAGGATACGTTATTGAAGATAATATAAAGTTTTGCGGCGAAATAGTTGGTTCAATATATGATTTAAGAGATGAAGAAGAAAAATCTTTTAAAGTTAGGAAAGTGTCAAGAAACATAGCTTCCTATTCAAGTGCAACTGCGGAATTTGTATTTGAAACAGTTGGATTAATCACTGATTATACTGTTTTAGGGGGAATTGATCTTGTAAAAGCTATTAAAAAGCATGCTTATGTTAAAACCTCTTATAAAGAAGGAAATGTAGAAGAAGGCAAGATAGTTGAAGCAAAAAGTTACAAGGTTATTGAATAGTGTTATTCAAACAGGATTTTGGGCAAGATTTGCATTTTGATTCCCTAAAGATGGATTTAATAAGAAATGTATCATTTTCATATTTTAAAAATATTTCGTAAACTTTGTTTTGTATCTCGTCATCAAAGCATATGGTATTTTTGCCAATTAATAAACTATTTTTATAATTGATTTTATAATCGATTATGAGCTCAAGTCTTTTTGGGCAATTCGATGGTTTTATTGCAAGGCAGTCATACTCACTATTTTCTATGATGCAAGACAACATATTTTCACAAGTTTTATCCATATGTATTTTTAAAGAATTCATATTTAACCTCGTTACAATTCGAATTTTTATGTTGGCTTTAATTTTAGTATAGGAAGAGGTGCTTTGTCAATGTTTAAGTATAGATATGGAATGGATAAACTAAATTTATTCCTATTGTTAGTATCTATACCATTTGCCTTATACAGGTATACATATACTATTTCACTTTTACTTATTTCATATTCTCTTTACAGATCTTTATCTAAAGATTTTACAAAAAGACAAAGAGAGCTTTATAAATTTGAAAATATACTGTGGAATATAAAAAAGAAGAGCTTAAGACAAATAAATGCCATATTAAATAGATTTAAATACAAGGTCGTGATATGCCCTAATTGTTTACAAAGGCTCAGAGTGCCCCGCTTTAAGGGCAAGCTAATAATCACATGTAAAAGTTGTAAGTATCAGTTTAAATTTAAAAGTTAAAGATAAAATATATACAGATATACTTTTTTTGCTATTATAGTTTTCTGTAAAATTAGCTAAGGGTTGGTGATAAAAATTGCAAGAAAAAATTAAAAAAGTTGCTATATTAACAGGAGGAGGAGATTGTCCTGGACTTAATGCAGTCATAAGAGCAATTGTAAGAAAAGGAATCTTAAAATACGATTATGAATTAATAGGATATAAATTTGGATATAGAGGATTATATAATAACGATTTTATACCTCTTACAATGGATACTGTATCTGGAATACTTCACAAAGGCGGAACCATATTGTATAGCTCAAATAAAGATAATCTTTTTAAATATTCTGTGACGGATGATAATGGAATTATAGTGCAAAAAGACGTTTCAGATGTTGCCATTGAAAATTTAAAAAAAGAAAATGTTGATTTGCTTGTAATAATAGGAGGAGATGGTACTCTCACATCTGCAAGGGATTTTGCACGAAAAGGAGTAAAGATAATAGGGGTTCCTAAGACTATAGATAATGATCTTGCATGTACAGATGTTACATTTGGTTTTAATACAGCTATAAATGTTGCTACAGAAGCTTTAGATAGATTGCACACTACTGCTGAATCTCATCATAGAATAATGCTATGTGAAGTAATGGGAAGAAATGCAGGGTGGATTGCGCTGCATGCTGGAATTGCAGGATCTGCAGATGTTATACTGATACCTGAAATACCATTTGATTTAAATAAAGTTGTGGAAAAGATAAAAGAAAGAGAAGAACAAGGTAAAGCATTTAGCATAATCTGCGTTGCAGAAGGAGCAAAGATGATAGGCGGAGATGTGGTTATCTCTAAGATAGTAGATGATAGCCCTGATCCTATACGGTTAGGTGGAATTGCAACAGTACTTGCAGCAAAGCTTGAAAGACTTATAACCAATCATGAAATAAGAAGCACTATCTTAGGTCATACTCAAAGAGGAGGCATAACAAGTACTTATGATAGAATACTTTCTACAAAGTATGGTGCAGGAGTTTTTGACTTAATTGAAGAAGGTAAGTTTTGCCACATGGTAGCTCTTCAAAATGATGTAATAACTGCAATTCCTCTTGAAGAAGTTATTGGAAAAAATAGCTTTGTAGACCCAGATAATAAGCTCATCAAAGTTGCTAAAGACATTGGAATAAGTTTTGGAGATTAAGACAAAAAGGATAAAAAATTTTATATTTTTTATCCCTTTTTATTTTATCATATGCTTTAAAACCTTAAAGCAGCTATCTTCATATTTTCATTCTAGAAAATAGTTTCTTGCAAATTCAACGAATATTTCGCAAATATGGGAAAGCATAAAATCTTTTTTAAATATAAAATAAAAATCTCTCTTTGGAAGGGTTTCTATGGTATTAATCTTTAATACTAAATTCTGATCTATATATTGCTTTGCTGCAAGCTCTGATACTATTGAAATGCCAAGACCTTTAGAAACTGAATGGATTATGCTCTGAGTATTGAAAAATGTGGCACTTATCTTTAACTTATCTATGCTAATGCCTAAATTTTTAATAAACTCCTCATATGAGCTCTTTGTTCCTGAGCCTTGTTCTCGTGCTATGAAAAATTCGTTTTTTAATAGATCTATTAAGCTATGCTTATCTTTTATTTTAAACCTCTCTTCATTAGGTGCTATAAGAATCAATTTATCTGACATAAATGGTTCATAAATGCATTTATTATTTATAATTTTTGTTCCTGCAATTCCAAACTCTGATTTTTGAGAGATAACTCCATTAACCACTTCTAAGCTGTCCGTTTGTTTAACGTTAAAGGAAATGCCAGGATAAATTTTATGGAATTCAGCTAGGACCTCTGGAAGAATGTACTGGGAAGGTACAGATGAAGCTAAGATTTCGCTTTGACCTATTGCGTTAAGAGATAAGTTTTTAACCGTAAAAATAGCTTTATCCCTTAAAACTAAAATATTGCTTGCATATTCATGAAATAATTTCCCTGCTTTTGTAGGCAATACTTCCTTTGTTGAGCGAAATATTAATTGCACTCCAAGTTCTTTTTCCAAAGAGCTTATATATGCGCTCACAGATGGTTGAGATAAGAAAATTGCATCTGCAGCTTTAGAAAAACTGCTTAAATTTACAACATGAACAAAAGCTTCCAATTGTTTAAATTCCACTAGAACTCCCCCATAAATATAATTAATACTGATAAAATATATTATATTTATTAATAAATTAAATTGCAATCTAATATCAATAAATGTACTATTGATGATAGATGGCAAAAGAAATGTTTTGAAATTTAAGCAAGGAGAGATTCAATTGAATAATAATTTACCAGAAATTTTTGAAAGTTTTGGCGATGCTAGAAAACAAGGCTTCATTACCATGAAAAATTTAAAAGATCAAGGAAAAGGAGTAGTTGGAGTTTTTTGTACTTATACACCTTATGAGATTTTTATGGCAGCTGATCTTATAACTGTAGGACTATGTTCCACAAGCGATGAGACTATATCAGATGCTGAAAAGGTTTTGCCTAGAAATCTATGTCCTTTGATTAAATCGAGCTATGGATTTGCAATTACAGATAAATGCCCTTACATGTATTTTTCGGACCTTGTTGTAGGTGAAACAACATGTGATGGCAAGAAAAAGATGTATGAATTATTATCTGAAATTAAAAATGTTCATATTTTGGAACTTCCTCAAAAGCAGGATAGTAAGGAAGGCTTTTTGCTTTGGAAAAATGAGATCATAAAGCTAAAAGAGAGGGTTGAAAGGGATTTTAATGTTACTATTACAGAAGAAAAATTAAAGGAAGCTATTAAGAGGAGGAATATTGAAAGAAAGCTATTAAAAGAGTTTTATGAGCTTTCAGCAAATTGCCCTCCACCAATAACAGGGCTTTCACAGCTTCAGGTATTATTTGGTTCACAGTTTAAATTTGATTGGGATAAAAAGGTGGAGGAGCTTAGAGGGACCATAGATAATATAAAGAAATCCTATGAACTTGATAAAAGTAATGTTGATTCTAAAAATAAGAGAATTTTAATAACTGGATGCCCAATGGGAGGAGTTACTGAGAAGGTTGTAAAGGTTATTGAAGAATCAGGAGGTGTAGTTGTTGCTTATGAAAATTGTACAGGCTCAAAACAATATGATAGGCAAATAGATGAAACCATAGATCCATATGAAGCAATTGCAAGGCATTATTTAGATATTGGATGCTCTGTAATGACTCCTGATAATAATAGATTCGAACTTTTAATGAGATTGTGCAAGCAGTTTAAAGTGGATGGAGTAGTGGAGATGACCCTTCAAGCATGTCATACCTATGCAATTGAAGCTCACAGCATTAAAAGGCTTTTGCAGGATAATGGGATACCATATCTTAATGTAGAAACTGATTATTCACAATCGGATATAGGTCAGCTTAAAACTAGAGCAGCAGCTTTTATAGAGATGATATAAGAGATGAATTATAAAGCTTGTATTGGTATAGATTGCGGCTCCACTGCATGTAAAGGTGCTCTTTACTGTGAAGGAAAGTTTAAATATGATATAATTCCTACTGGGTGGAGTCCAAAGAATTCTGCAAAGGATATAGTAAACAAACTTATTTTAGATACAAATTTAAATGAGGATGAAATTTATATAGTTACTACAGGTTATGGGCGTTCATCTGTAGATTTTGAAGATTTTAGCTTGACAGAAATAAGCTGTCACAGCATAGGAGGAGATTATCTTTTAAAAGGAGTTAAGACAATAGTAGATATAGGCGGTCAGGATTTAAAGGCTATATCTATCCTTAATGGCAAGGTTATAGATTTTCAGATGAATGATAAATGTGCAGCAGGTACTGGTCGATTTGTAGAGATGTTATGCATGAAACTCTCCATAGACTTAAATGACCTTAATGAGCTTTTGAAAATGGGAGGAACCTGTCAGATAAACAGTATGTGCGTGGTTTTTGCTGAATCTGAAATTATAAGCCTTCTTGCAGAAGGAGTTTCACGCTCACAAATAGCAAATGGGGTCATGGATTCTATTGCTAAAAAGGTGGCTTCACTTATTGCTAAGGTTAAGATAGAGGAGCCTGTTTTAATTACAGGCGGTCTTTACCATGTTGAGGTTTTAAGGGAAAAAATATCAAAACAAATAGGGGTTAAGCTTGAATATAGTGAATACTCTCAAATGGCTGGAGCAATAGGCGCAGCTTTAAAAGGTTATGAAAATATTTTAAAATTAAGAAATTAAGAGGTGCATTATCATGGTTAAAGAAGTTAGCATTAAAAAGATAAAGGAAGATGCTGAAAATTTATATAGGGATGGGAAATTTTTTTGTTCAGAAGCCATAGTCTCATCCATAAGGGATAACTTCGAATTGGACATGCCAAAGGAGATGATATCCATGGCATCAGGATTTCCTATAGGAATTGGAAGGAGCAAGTGCGTTTGTGGAGCAGTTTCAGGGGGAATAATGTGCTTAGGTTATTTCTTTGGAAGATCTGAAGGGGGAGATCCTAAAGTCAATAAAACTTTGGAGCTTGCAAATGA
The DNA here is from genome assembly GCA_031549525.1 of Clostridiaceae bacterium. Lineage (GTDB taxonomy): Bacteria > Bacillota > Clostridia > Clostridiales > Clostridiaceae > WQUF01. The sequence continues at coordinate 24,353 of JAVBPQ010000037.1, forward strand.
GCTTCAAGAGAGCTTTAAAAACAATCACAAGGTGCTTTGTTGTAAAATACTCACAAAGGATATGAACTTCCAAACTAAAGAGCATTTAAATCAATGTGTTACATTTACTGGAGAAATAGCAGAAAAAGCAGCAGAGATAATAACTAGAGAATTGAATATAAAAAATATCGATTAGGGGAGTAATATGGATAAAATTAAGAAAATACCATTGCCAATTGCAGGGCTTATCTTAGCTCTTGCAACATCTGGAAATATGCTATCGTATATTTCAAATAATATAAGATATGGCTTTGGAATAATAGCAGGAATACTCTATATTTTGCTTATAATAAAGATATTAACAAATCTAAGCAGTGTTAAAAAGGACCTTGAAAATCCAGTTATGATAACTGTAATGGCTACCTTTGATATGGCTCTTATGGTTTTGTCGACTTATATAGCTATTTTATCAATGCCTGTTGCTTTGGGGTTGTGGATTGTTGGTATAATCATACATTGCATTATTATAGTCTATGTTACAATTAAATATATAGTTAAATTTGATATTAAAAAAATATTTGCAACATATTTTGTCTCTTATGTTGGAATAATTGTAGCAAGTATAACTTCTCCAGTGTTTAAACTTCAACAGCTTGGAAAGATTGCCTTTTATTTTGGATTTATAGCATATATAATTTTATTGCCTATAGTGTTTTATAGAGTTTATAAGGTGAAAAATATACCAGAAGCTGCTTTTCCAACCTGTGCTATAATTGCAGCACCTGCTAGCCTTTGCCTTGCAGGGTATGTAAATTCATTTGGAAAAGATGCAAATCCATATTTTATATGTGGTTTAGGTATATTTTCAATTATAATGACCATAATTGGATTGACATTTATACCAAAGGTTGTAAAAGGAAAGTTTTATCCAAGCTTTGCAGCTTTAACATTTCCATTTATAATAAGCCCATTTGCCATGAGGCTTTCTAGTGTTTATTTAAAAAACAATGAATCATTTAAAACTATGGGAGATGTATTTGGATTTATATATAATATAGAGGTTATATTTGGTATTATAATTGTAGCTTTTGTATTTTTAAAATATGCTCAATTTATACTAAAAGATGAAAAAAGAGCAGCTTCTTTAGCTTGAAAAATTTTTAACCTTCAAACTGTGTTTAAAACATTAGTTTGAAGGTTGTTTTTATCTTGATGGTTTTTTTAAAAGTTATTCTTTGTAGATTCATAAATTGCAATGCTTACAGCTATGGGTAGGTTTAAGCTATCGATTAAATTAGAATGCGGTATTACAACGCTTTGTCCTATTTCACTAAATTCAGAAGAAAGACCAGTTGCTTCGTTCCCAAATATCAAAGAAAATGGGTTTTTAAAATTGACTTCATTTATTTTAAATTTAGATTGTAGCATAAATGGGTATAAATTGTGATTTTTAAATTCATGTAAATATCCATCAAAGGAATCGTAGTAAGAAAAATTAATATTGAACAATGCTCCCATTGAAGCTCTCACGCATTTTGGATTAAAGATATCGCAAGCTGGTTTTATTATTGCTATATTTTTAATGCTAAAGCCAAGAGCACTTCTTATTATAGTTCCGAGGTTTCCAAAATCTGATGGATTTACTAAAACTATATGAGGCTCTTCATAAAAAAGCTCTAAATAGTATTTTTTAAATTCTCCAATAACATAGCAGTTTTCTTTTTTTGATAAGATATTAAATACTCCATCATTTTCAATGACAGGTATATTGTTTTGTAAGCATATCTCTATGAGCTTTTCATAGGTTTCGTTTTTATTTATCTTAGAATGAGTAAAAATTTTTGTAATATGGTCTTTTTTATGTTTGAGAAGTTCAAAGGTTAAAGTTATACCAAGTGAATAAGAAAATCCACCATCGTTTTTGTATGCCTTTATGGTTTTTCCTCCAATCTAATCATAATTCGTATTTTTTGTTTTAAAATAAAACTTATTTTTTTCATCAAATACAAACCCATTTGATAATAGGATTTTACAGGAAGCTTTATTGTCTTCTTCTGGCTGTACTAAGATTATCTTAGAATCTATTAGTGAAAAGATTTCTTTTATAAGAAGTCCGATCATAAATTTTCCTAAGCCCTTACCAAGATAATCTTCTTCTCCAATCATATAGTCAACACTATATGTCCCTGACATAGAAGTATCTTTATACCAATCTTCTTTAGCATCTATACAAGAATAATATTGACAAAACCCAATAGGGATATCATCATAAAGTGCTATAAAATGTTTGATAAATTTAAATTTACCGTTTCGTTCTTTGATTTCATTAAGCCAATCTTCTGGGTGAGTAAACCATTTTTTCACATAGTCTTTTTTTAACCAAATTTCTATAAGTTTTATATCATCATCGTTTAAAGGTCTAATTTTTAATAAGCTCATCTTTAAATCCTCTTTTTAATGTTATAGTTGAGTATAATTCCAAAGTGTAATAAATTCTTCCTTAGTATAGTTAAAATTAAAATCTTTTAATAATTGGTGCTGTTTGTTATCTTGGTATTCTCTCATCGCTGAAATTTTAGAACTCTTTAATTTATTTGCATAGGTTTCTGCAAATTTAATTATCTTTTCTGTATCACCATAAAAAAATGCTAAATGGAGTGCTTTTTGTGGCTGAAATCTATAACCTATAACTAAAATGTTTCCTTCATCATCTGAAAAAAGCCAGCCAACTTTAGCTAAATGTTTAGAAAGCCCTGGTTTAACTGGGTAATATGTCCTGTTAATAACAATAAAATCACCCATCATAGGGTAATAAGGAGAAAGTAAGTCCTCAGATTCTTCCATGCTTACTTTTTTAAAACCTAAAGAATCTAAACTATTTAATGGCTTTATTTCCTTCACAAATTCCGTAAAGCGTGCTTTAAAGCTTAGACCAAATTTATTTGCAAGATAAGCACTGCGCTCGTTCCAGCTTTCAGTGTACATACCTACTGCATGAAAATTCATCTGTTTTATTTTTTCCATATATTCAGTGTAAATAGCTTTACCAATGCCAATTCCCTGGTAATCAGGGTGAACTCGCAAAGTCTCAAGCCAACCGTATCCGTTATATAATTTTGTAATCTTTCCTATACCTACAAGCCTTCCATCTAGGGCTGCTCCAAGGAAGTATCCTCTTTTTCTAGATGTAAAATCTTCCCAAACATCATTTACATAGCTTACTCCTGGCAAAGCTTTTGCTTCAATCTGCAAGCAGTCCTCTTTATCACTATCAACTAATTCACGTATGATAATTTCCATAAATATTCTCCTTTAAAGTGATTATTTTAACGCTTCGTATATAGCCATAAGGTTTTCATGTGGTGTATCCTGTGGTATTTCACACCCTGCCATGATACATGTTGTGTTGTCGCCTTCAAGAAGGCACTGTTTCACCGCCTTTCTCACAGTATCAGGGTTTCCTAAATATACAACAGCAGTAGGATCAAAATTTCCACAGGCACTTGCATATCCTTTATATATCTCACAAGCTTTCCCAAATGGCACCATCCAATCCACATCTATGATATCTGCTCCTGTAAGTTTTAAATTATCTGCAATTTTAAATGTATTTCCGCAAATATGGAGCCTAGCCTTTGCACCATTTTCATGAATAAAATCTATTAGATCTTTTTCATATTTAAAAACAAATTCCTTATACATAGAAGGGCTTATAAGAGAAGCTGCAGCATCACCTATACCTATGATATCTGCTCCAGCATGGATTTGAGCTTTAGCAAAATTTTTAGAACATTCTAAAGTTATATTCATTAGTTCTTTTACAAACTAAGGAAAGCAGCTTCTCCTTTCTAAAATTAATGCGTGCCTATTGCCTTTAACGCCCCTGGCACGCTAGGGTTAAATGCCCTTACCCAATGTTAATAACAGGTTTTTACAAACAACACTATTCCTTACCCTCAGAATTGTTTA
>JAVBPQ010000181.1:0-14463 GCA_031549525.1 Clostridiaceae bacterium
GTGAAATATTAGATTTTCAATAAAAATCTAATATGGAAGGCGGTAGCACAAGCTACTACCTCCATCATAAATAAACTCTGTTTTAATTTATAAATCTAAAATATTAGATTTTATATTAGAACAAACTATAATATTTAAAAATTTTTTAGAAAAACTTACACACTTTACTTGACAATCCCCAATTGCATTTTTAAAACTAAAGAAATCTACTATAATTTCTTTTCTTTTTTCTTCTAAAACTTTTTAATATTGTGATATTAGATTTTGCTTTGTTTTCTACTAGTTCATTTATAGTATATCCGTTTATTGAAGGTGTTCTTATGGATTTAATCGTATTTAGAAGAAATTCCATAAAATCAGTTAACCTGCGCTCAGGGTCACAGAAGATTACTATATTATAATCTTCTATCATTTTGGAAAGCTCTTTTGGATCTTTATCCCTCCTTGTGTAAAAGATGAGATCTTTTATAAACCTATCAACTGGTTTAACCTCTGCATTCCAAAATTCATTTAAATAATTTCTGAGGGCTTCTATTTCAGGAGTATTTTCGTAATATTCTTTATTTTGATATTTTAGAAGCTCTTCTTTTTCAGGGATATATCTTGGTATATTTTTTGTCATTTTTAAAAAATCATCTATATCAGAAAGTTTTAAGTTATTGTTTTCATATGCAATAACTGATTCAAATAATAAATATCCTTTTCCTAAAATATAATGCTTTGATAAAAAATTATATAAGTCTTTTGAATTTATTTTATCTTCATTTTGACTATTGTAAATATGGGCTAGATCTTTATAGGTTATTATATTATAAAAATTTGCACAAGCTTTTGCATATTTCTCTATATATTTAAAATAAGCTCTTTCATTTAAAAAATTATTTGTTACAATTTTTTTATAGAGTTCTTTAATCTCAGTTGGTATAACAAGATATTGCTTATTATTATGATGAAAAATATGAATATATCCATAAAGTATATTCATTAAAATATCACATGAAAATGGTTCATCATATTCAATACTTTTTTTATTTATAAGATCTACAAAAAAATCTAGCATCTCATCAGACATTAAATAGAGAATATCTATAAAACTTTTTTCATCTGTTATGTATTTGTAGGTTTCTATACTAAGGCTACCCTTTTTTATTTTTTTAATATTTGTTTTATTTCTAATATAGCAATAATCTCTAAGTTCAGATACAGATCTTAGAGGTAATATTTCGCTAAGTGAATATAGGGGAGCATGTTTTAAAGCAAATTTTTCGTTAGAGTTTAAAGGAGTAGAATTTGATTTTTCTTCCATACATAACAAACCTCTTTTCATTTTACATAGTATTTCTATATAATGAATATATGCATAAAATTTAAATAAATCACATATTAAAAAGAAATTTTTGAATTTTAAAAAGATCCCCTAAATAGAGGATCTTCATTAAATAATAGATTAGTGATGATTTTCAGAATCATTTATATCAATAGACGGTAAGCTATTTAAATTATTGCTTTCTAAATCGTCAGGAATGGATTTTAAATATTCATTTCCTTTTCTCTCAGAAATTCCAACATTTAAAATTCCACCTTGTCTTGCAAGTTCAATTGCTTCTTCTTTATTTACTATTTTTCCATCTGATAATTTATAACCAGTAATTTGTCCTTTATCCTTAACTAGTGCTACGATATTTTGTGCATCTTGTTTTGCATACGGAATTTCTTTCATTGCCATTTTAGGCAGTATTGATGAATCATTTTCATGTTTAGACATTTTTACCTCGTTACCTCCCTAAGCATAAGGTTAAAATTTTTTTTATTTAGTTTAAATATAGTTTCTCAGTTAATTAAAAAAATATTCCCATAAAGTAAAAAAGATAATTTTATTTCAATGTATCTTTTTTAATAAAATTAACAGGATTTAAAATAAACTACATCATTATTTAAAAACATTTCCACTTTATTATTATAAACCATATGACATAGGTGAGAAAATGCTTCTCCTGTGGCAAATATTCTTTGTGCCCAAGGATATTCATTCCAAGTTTTATATGACATGTTCCATTGCATTTTGCTTGCTACTTCTTCAGCATTCATGGTATGAGGACCTAAAATATTTAGCACATTTTCAAGTCGATTTTTATGATGAAGTTTTAATTCGGCTATTCTTTTGTGAACATCTAAGATTGTATTTCGATGACCTGGTAAAACAAGGTCTATATCAAGTAAGTCTATTTTATCAAGGCTTTTTAGAAATTCTTCTAAAAGATTGCCCTCAGTTTTCCATTGAGTTATATTTGGAGTTATTTTTCCTAAAATATGATCCCCTGAAAGAAGCAGGCGCTTTTGAGGTTCATATAAGCACATATGACCTTCTGTATGACCACTGGTTTTTATGCATAAAAAATTATAATCACCAACCACAATATTATGTCCATCAGGAATAAAAGTCATGGAATCTATTTTTGGAGAAGCATATCTGTATCCAGGATGGAAATTTGGATCTTTTTCAAGACCTGAATCAAAAAGACCGCTTATTTGAAAGAATTTTCTAATGCTAGCCCAATACTCTCCTGTTTGTCCTTCTGAAACGATTTTACCGTCTTCTTTGCTCATATAGATGATGGTTTTAGGAGTACATAAAAAACTTACAAGACCAGCATGGTCAGAATGCATATGAGTTACAAAGATATCCGTAGTCTCCATATCTATATTTAACTCTTTTAATGCACAACACATGGAGTTTTTACATTCTTCACGGTTAAAGCCTGTATCTACTAAAAGATTTCTATTGTCTCCTAAGATCAAATATGAATTGATTGCTCTTAAAGGATTATCTGGAAGAGGTATTTCGATACGATAAATATCAGGCATAATTGATGTAATTGTCATGAGATTCACCTCTTTTTGTGTATTAATAAAGCAATTATATCATGAAAAAGCCTATTTTAAATCTCAATGAATTAAAAAATATTTTATAACAAAATTTAACATTTTTTAATAATTGAATTAATTATTAAATTTTAGTATAATAAATAATTATATGCTTAGGAGGAATTTTTAAGTGAAAAATATATTATTTGCTTTAATTTTAATATTTTTTTTAACTATATCTTGTACTACCTCAGTAAAAGAGCTAGATTTTGGGTATGTAGAAGAAAATTGTTATATAAATAAATGGATAAATCTAAAAATTAAAGCTGAGAATGGATGGTTGCCTATACAACATGATGATCTTTTAAAGACAGAGTTTCCAAATGAACATGTGAATTATATAGGAATAGAGAAAAAGGAAGATCTAGAATGCATAAATGGGTTAGGAGAGGAAAAAAAATTTATAAAAGATAAGAAGCTTCTTTATGCAAGACCTTTTGCTTTAAATTATAACAATGAGGCTACAGTTTTTTTTGAAATTTTTAAGAAAAATTCTAAAAATCTTAAACTAAAAACTCTTGAGGATTTTGTAAAATTATTAGAGGAAAAACTACGTTCTTCTTCTATAATTTTTAAATATGATATTTCTGAAATTTTAAATGAAAATATGGACGGAATTGATTTTACAAAGTTTAGTGTAGAAATAGATTATGGATTTCCAGAAAAGGTTTATGTAGATTATCTTATTAAAGAAAAAGACGATTTTTTTATTGTCATAATGATGAATCATTATAAGAGTACTGAAGAGGCTTTAAATGATTTTGTGGAAAATAATATAGAAATCATATAATAAAAAAGCCTACTTCATGTGAGGTAGGCTTATAAAAAATTGCTCATATTTTCCTCTATTAATTTTAAAAGAACAGTTTTATTATTTAAATCAGGATCTATTATAACCTTGTTTAAGGCATATTTTAAGGCAATTCCTATTTGTTTTTGTTTTAATCCAAGACTTATAAGGTTATTGCCATTTATGCTTAAATCTTTTATGCTTATTGGGTCAGCATTTTCTTTAATTTCTTTTAGAAGTATCTTGCAATTATTTATCTTTTCTAATTTATCTTGTTTTTTATGAGAGCTTAAAGCATCTGCAGTCTGAAGCTTAAATAATTTTTCTAAAAGCTCAAAACTTGAATTATTTAACATCTTTTTTATTTTTATTTTATCCATTTTTTCATGTATAGTCATATGGTTTAATACTAAATATAAGACATCTTCCTTAAATTTATTTGAAAACTTAAGTCTTTCAAGTATTTTTTCAGAAAGCTTATAACTTATCTTTTCATGATTGTAAAAATGCCCTATTCCTCTTTTATCTTTGGTAAAGGTCTTTGCCTTTCCAATATCATGAAGGAGTGCTGCAAATTTTACTTCTAAGTCATCTTCGCATAACTCTATGACAGATAGTGTATGATTAAATATATCCTCTGTATGAAAAGGATTTTCTTGATTAAATCCAACACATTCATATAATTCAGGAAGGATTTCTTTTAATATTTTAGTGTTTACCATTTCTTTAAAAGCTTTTTTGGGATTTTTACCCATTACAGTTTTTATTAATTCTTCTCTTATTCTCTCTTTAGAGATATATCTTATATTTTTATGAAGATTTAAGATGGCATCTTTTGTATTGTCTTCTAATTTAAAATTTAATTGAGAAACAAATCGTATAGCCCTAAGCATTCTAAGAGCATCTTCTTTAAATCTATCTTTTGGGTCTCTTACAGAACGTATTATCTTATTTTCAATATCTGTTTTTCCTAAAAAAGGATCAATAAAACCTTCTTCTTCATTATAGGCTAAAGCATTCATAGTAAAATCTCTTCTTGATAGATCTTTTATTATATCATCTGAAAATATTACTTCATCAGGATGACGCAAGTTGGAATAATCTCCATCTATTCTAAATGTTGTAACCTCATATTGATCTTTTCCAACCATCACTGTTACGGTTCCAAATTTAAGACCTGTTTCTAAGACCTTTATATTATTTTTTTCCATTATGGATTTAGTATCTAAAGGCAAGGCATCTGTCGCAAGATCATAATCCTTAGGCTCTTTTTTTAGGACCATATCCCTGAGGCTTCCGCCTACTAGATATATTTTGTAGCCATGTTCTTTAAAGATATTCATTATTTTTGTTAAATTATTTGGTATCCTCATTACTACCTCCTACCTGGATTATATTGAATTATACATCAAAAATAAAATTTATAAAAGCAAATATATTGACACTTATTAATTCCTTAGTCATACTTATAGTATTTACAATTTTTATTTTTTTAGGAGATAAATATGCCAGTAAAAGTTACTACTATAATAGAAGACTTAAACTTAGAGACCATAGTATATGGGGAAAAGAATATAGATGTAACAGTTAGCGATTTAAATAGGCCAGGACTTCAATTTGCAGGTTTTTACTCTTATTTTGCGTCTGAGAGAATTCAGGTTGTAGGAAGGGCAGAATGGAGTTTTTTAGATTCTATGCAAGAGGAGATGAGAAAAAAAAGGCTTACAAAATATTTTCAATTGGATATACCTTGTACAATTTTAACTAGAGATATGGAACCACATCCAGAGTTAATAAATGAAGCTAAAAAAAATAAAAAATGGGTTTTAAAGACTGATGATGTTTCAACTAAATTCATAAGCAAGATTACAAATTATCTTGAAGAGAAATTAGCTCCTGAAACTAGAATGCATGGTGTACTAGTAGATGTCTATGGAACTGGAATATTGATATTGGGAGAAAGTGGCATAGGGAAGAGCGAAACTGCACTTGAAATAATAAAAAGGGGACATAGGCTTGTAGCAGATGATGCCGTAGATGTTAAAAATATTGGGGGAGTCTTAAAGGGCTTTGCTCCTTATATAACAAAAGGGATGATGGAAGTTAGAGGACTTGGTATAATTGATGTGCCTACTTTATATGGATTTAGTACGATACTTGATGAAAAAAATATTGAACTTATAATCTATCTTGAACAATGGGAAGAAGATAACAAATATGAAAGATTAGGTCTTGATCATGAGCTTATGGAAATATTAGAGGTTCCTATAAGAAAAATGACAATACCAATAAGACCAGGAAGAAATTTGGCAGTGATAATTGAAGCTGCAGCTGTGAATTTAAGGCATAATAACCCTTCTATTGATATTATTGAGAGCAGAATAAATCAAATGGCCCAATGGAGGAAGATGAATGAAGGATAAAAATCAAACAAGAAAAGAAATAATAAGTATAAGAGAATCCCTAGATATTGTTTCAAAAATACAGTGGGATGATATGATTTGTGAAAAGCTTTTTAAAGAAGAAGTATTTAAAAATGCTAAAAAGATATTTATTTATTTAAGTTATAACAATGAGATAAATACAGATAAAATAATAAAAGAAGCATTTAGGACTGGCAAAATAGTAGGTGTACCTAGGACTGTTTTTAAAGATAGAAAGATGGATTTTATAAATATAAAAAATTATGATGATATATCAAAGATACCTAAAAATAAAATGGGAATAAAAGAACCTTCTGATGGAGAGGTCTTATATCCTGACCTTGATACAGTGGTTATTACTCCAGGAGTTGCTTTTACCATAAGGGGTGAAAGGCTTGGTTATGGCGGAGGATTTTATGATACATATCTTGAAAATTATCATATAAAGAATAAGATTGCCCTTTGTTATGAGTTTCAAATTTTAACGAGCATACCTGTATATAAAAATGATATGCTCGTGTCAAAAATAATAACTGAAAATAGAGTAATTGAAATAAGCTAATCATTAATTTTATGTAAAAATTTATCAAGGTCCTCTCCACTTAAATAAACTTCTCCAATATGTGCAGGATGCATATTATCTCTGTCTTTGGAATGAAAATCTGTTCCAGCAGAGATTAATATGTTTCTTTCCTTTGATATATTGATATAGTGCTTAGTATCTTCTTTTTTGTTAAGAGGGTAAATAGCTTCAATTCCATCAAATCCCAAGTCTAAAAGCTCAGATGTTGAACTTCTTTTATATATCTTTGGATGTGCAAGAAATGTAGCTGCATTATATTTTTTTAAAAACTTAATACCTTCTTCTGTGGAAATAGCCCTTGTAGCAACATATGCAGGGCTGCTTTTATGGAGAACTGTTTTAAATACAGATTCATATGTATAAGGATATCCTTCATCTACTATGCATTGAGCGATGTGGGGTCTTGCAATTATGCCCTTTGAAATTTCTTCAACTTTTTTAAAATCTATCTTGATGTTAAAATAGTGCTTTAATTTTGATATTATCTCTTTTGCTCTATTTTCTCTAAAGTTTCTTACCTCATGTAATTTATTTAAAAAGTCTTCACATCTATATTTTTCGTCTTTAAAATAACCAAGTATATGAATAGATTCTCCATTGTAAAAGGTGGATAATTCAACTCCATGTATAAATTTGATATTGCTTCCTCTTAAAATTTTAGATATTTCAAGTATAGCATCTACGTTGTCATGATCAGTTATTGAAAAATAGTCAAGTTTTGAAGATTCTATAAAGTTAAAAATTTCTTTTGTGGTATGTTGACCATCAGAATATGATGTATGAATATGAAAATCGCCTTTTTTATTATTCATTAAAATCCACCTCATAATGAAAGATAATTAAAATAATACCATAAAAAAATAAAAGTATATAGTTTTTTTATTTTGTTGACATATAATTTAAAAAATAATTTTGATAATTTTTATAAAACCTACTTAAGATTTTTAAATAAAGCTCGAATTTGGGCTTACACAGGTTCTGTTAACACTATTTCGTAACTACTACCCCATAATACAAAAACCGTAGTTTATAATGATGAAATAAAATATCATTTGATTTTAAGTATATGATAAAAAATTAAAATGATGAGATTATATTGTATAATTAATCATCTATTTTAGTAAATAAACTAATTATTGGTGATAGAGCATGTAAGTTAAATAAAAACTTATGTGTTTTATTTTTTAGGAAAAGAAAACTAGATTATTATATTTTAATATATATATCTTAACTAAATTATTTTAGTGAAAAATTTAATATTTAACAAAAATGTATAAAAATTTTAAACTTGTAAATATTAAAATGAGATAAGGGATACTCGAAAAATATTATTTTAGAAAGAATAAATGTTGAAAATCATCCTTTTTTTATTAAAATGGATAGGAGGATAAAGAATATGTATGGTGAAAAAGTAGAGAAAATTAAAAGAAGTAATTTTTTTAAAGTTTTCATAAAATTTGTGGTAAATGTTTTTCTTATACTATCTATTACTTTAAGTTTTTTTGTTAAACATATAGTAGTGGTAGAAGCAACAGTTGCGCCTGGTTCCCTTATCAAAGATGTTAAAAGATGTTTTGCAGTATCACAGGGTGCTATGATGTTCTTGACCAATGACAATAGGTTATGGGCTGGGGGTAGAAATGATTACTATAGATTAGGTGTTAATCCATCTCTTGGGACAGGAAGATTAAGGACAACTCAGCGGGTGGATATTTCTATGGTGCAAGGTAATATTATAGAAGTAGAATCAGGAAATTATCACAGTTTGATTTTAGATGATAAAGGTAATGTATATGGAGTAGGTTATAATGCTTATGGACAAGTAGGAAATGGCACTACCTCAACTGTAAGAACATTTACTAAGGTAACATTTCCAACTGGAACTTCAAAAATAGTAGCTATCTCTACTGCCCCATATTGTTCATTTGCCCTAGATGATCAAGGTAATTTATATGGATGGGGAATAAATAACTATGGAGATATTGGTGATGGCACTAATACAAGTCCTGTAAGGACACCAAAATTAGTGCTTCAAGGAGTAAAAAGCATAGCAGCATCAAAAGCTGATACGAATACTTCTCATGGAGTTATTGCAGCTTTAAAGACAGATGGAAGTTTATGGATGGCCGGATATGGGGGTTATCATCATTTTGGAGATGGTAATTCATCAGTACGTAGAAACTTTGTAAATATTCCATTGTCTAATTTTGGGGGAAAGCAAATTAAACAAATTGAATGTAGCGCATATCATTCTAAGGTTTTAACTATAGATGGTGCACTTTATACAGCTGGAAATGATACTTTTGATGGTATTGTTCACTCTAACTATACTAGATGGGGAATTAATGTTTTTCCGGCAGGACTTACATGTACAAAATTATTCAGAACTTCAACTTCAGAAATATTTCAATTCTCTGATAATATGATTTGGGGATGTGGAACAAGTAATGCTGATTATGGTATTTATTTTGGTTATAATAGTTGGGGAAACTTTACAAATCCTGTAACGAGACAATATTTTGGAGCTGATGGGATTATAAAAAATTTAAATGATAGGTATACTGTATATGCTTCTACTGATCCTGCAATATATGGAGCAAGCGGCACAAAACCAATAATTGATTTAAGCGATGGTTGGGATGAAAGCTTTATCATAGATGCAGATGGAAATTTGTGTGCAACAGGACTTAATGGATTAGAAGATACAAGTACAAAATATTATGATCCTATTAACAGTAGAGATACCTATGTTTATAAAAGGTTAGTTACTTCAGAGCGTACTATAATAGATCCAATGGTTACTTTAGCATCTACCTCTAATGATATTATTACAGGTCTTCCGATGAATCCAACAGCTGCAACATTAGGTCCAAAGCAAAACGATGCATCTGTACTTGTGACAGAAATATATCAAATATGGAATGCAGATGATTCAGGTAACCCAACTACAAAATATACAGGAGTGGGAAATAGTGGTTCGGGGGTTGTAAGTCTTAATCCTTTAGTAGTTGATATAACTTCATTAAATCTTCCTATGGGAACATATACAATCGAAACCTATAGAACTGCAACTGCTCCGACTAGTGATATAAACGGTGGTGGAAGTAAATTGGAAAGTAATCATTTTCATACACCTTTTAAGATTTTAAAACAATATACACTTTCCTATGATGGGAATACAAATAATGGCGGAGTAGTTCCGGTATCACCAATATCATATATGAGTGGAACTAAAATACCAATTGCCTCAAATTCAGGAATTTTAGTAAAAACTGGTTATAATTTCAATGGTTGGAACACAGCAGCAAATGGAACAGGGACAGCCTATGCAGGAGATGGAGCAGCAAGTATAACATCATTAAATTCAGATACAACGCTATATGCTCAATGGACTCCAAAATCAAATATAAAAGTGAATTTTGATGTAAATGGTGGAAATGCAGTGACACCATCTAATAAAACAGTGACCTTTGATAGTGCATATGGATCCTTGCCAACACCAACGAGGACAGGCTATACATTTATAAAGTGGACAGATTCTCAAACAGGTGGTAACGCTATAGATCAAGCTACAATAGTGAAGATAGCACCAGATCATACATTATATGCTCAGTGGACACCAATCTCAAATATAGTAGTAACCTTTGATGCAAATGGAGGAAATGCAGTAGTACCATCTAGTGAAACAGTAACCTTTGGTAGTCAATATGGAACATTACCAACACCAACAAGGACAGGATATATATTTACAGGATGGCAAGATGCACAAACAGGAGGAAATTCTATAACTCAATCTACCTCAGTATCAATAGCAACAAATCATACACTATATGCACAATGGTCAGCAGTTTCAAGTATAAAAGTCATATTTGATCCAAATGGAGGAAATACAGTAACACCATCTGAGAAGAATGTAACTTACGCAAGTCAGTATGGAAGCCTACCAACACCAACAAGGACAGGATATACATTTATGGGATGGAGAGATGCTCCATCAGGAGGAATTTCAATAACCCAAGGATCAACAGTTTCAATAAGTGCAGATCATACACTATATGCACAGTGGGAAGCTATTTCAAATATAAATGTAACATTTGATCCAAATGGTGGAACAGTAACACCAACTAATAAAACAGTTGTTTTTGATAGTCAATATGGAAGCTTACCAACCCCAACAAGGACAGGATATAAATTTACAGGATGGACAGATGCAAAAACAGGAGGAAGCTCAATAACTCAAGTATCATTTGTAAAGAATGAATTAGATCATACACTATATGCTAATTGGACAGCAGATACAAATATAGTAGCAACATTTGATCCAAATGGAGGAAACTCAGTAAATCCATCGAGCATGGCTGTAACTTTTGCAGCTCAATATGGAACACTTCCAACAGCAACAAGAGTAGGATATACATTTACAGAATGGACAGATGCAAAAACAGGAGGAAACCCTATAACTCAATCTACATCAGTATCAATAGCAACAGATCATACCCTATATGCACAATGGACACCACTTACAAATATAAAAGTGACACTGAATCCAAATGGAGGAAATGCAGTAACACCATCTAGTATAACAGTTACCTATGCAAGTCCATATGATACAATTCCAACACCAAAGAGAGATGGATATACATTTTTAGGATGGAGCGATGCTACAGTAGGAGGAAACATCATAACATCAGAAACACCAGTATCAATAGCAAAAGATCATACATTATATGCTAAATGGACACCACTTACAAATATAATAGTGACCTTTAATGCAAATGGAGGAAATGCATCAACCCCATCTACAACAACAGTTACCTATGCAAGCCCATATGGAACACTACCAACACCAACAAGAAATGGTTATAAATTCACAGGATGGACAGATGCTCAATCAGGAGGAAATGCAATAACTTCAGGGACTCAAGTTTCCATTGCAGAAGATCACAGTATATATGCTCAATGGAAATCAGCAGCAGATATAACAGTTACATTTAATTCAAATGGAGGAAATGAAGTAACACCAAGTAGCATAAATGTAGCTTATTTATATCCTTATGGAACATTGCCAACACCAACAAGAAGTGGTTATAAATTCATAGGTTGGACTGATGCACAAATAGGAGGAAATCTTGTAATAGATACATCTACAGTTGCAATACAATCAAATCATACACTATATGCTCAATGGATGACTCAAGGGGGAAATATAAAAACAACATTTGATTCAAATGGTGGGAATGCAGTGACACCAACTGATATACAAGTAACTTTTGCAAATCCATATGGAGTATTGCCAACACCAACAAGATCAGGACATACCTTTGTAGGTTGGACAGATACTCAAATAGGTGGAAATCCAGTATCATCAACAACACCAGTAGCAATAAATACAAACCATACATTATATGCTCAATGGATGACACAATCAGGAAATATAAAGGTGACATTCGATTCAAATGGTGGAAATACAGTAGTACCAGATAGTATTCCAGTAACCTTTGCAAATCCTTATGGAATATTGCCAACACCAATAAGATCAGGATATACCTTTGTAGGTTGGACAGATGAAAAGACAGGAGGTAGTCCAGTAACATCATCAACACCAGTAGCAATAAATGTAGATCATACAATATATGCTCAATGGACAGTTAAATCAGGAAATATAAAGGTGGCATTTGATTCAAATGGAGGAGATGTAGTAGAACCATCTAGCGCTCAGGTGACATTTGCAAATCCATATGGAATATTGCCAACACCAACAAGATCTGGATATACTTTTGTAGCATGGACAGATGCACAAACATCAGGAAAGCCAATAACACCTACAACATTAGTTGGAATAAATGCAGATCATACAATATATGCGCAGTGGGCACCACAAACAGGTAATAATATCACAGTGACATTTGATGCAAATGGAGGAAATGCAGTAACACCATCAAATATGAAAGTAACCTTTGCAAATCCATATGGAATATTGCCAGCAGCAACAAGAACAGGATATATTTTTGTAGGCTGGACAGATTCACCAGTATCAGGAAGACCAGTGACATCTACAACATTAGTATCAATAAATGCAGATCATACAATATATGCACAATGGGCACCTGAAGGTGGTAATATTACAGTGACATTTGATCCTAATGGAGGAAATGAAGTTGTACCATCAACTGCTAAAGTAACATTTGCAAACTCATATGGAATATTACCAACACCAGTAAGAGATGGATATATTTTTGTAGGATGGACTGATGCACTATTAGGAGGAAACCCAGTAACAATAATACCAACCACATTGGTTGCAATAGATAGAGATCATACTTTATATGCACAATGGAAACCACAAGAAGGTAACATTGTAGTAACGTTGGATACAAATGGAGGAAATGCAGTAACGCCATCAACTGTTCAGGCAACATTTGCAAATCCATATGGAATATTACCAATACCAACAAGAGATGGATATACTTTTGTAGGATGGACAGATGCAAAAGCAGGAGGTACTCCAGTAATAACGTCAGTAACACCAGTAGGAATGTCTTCTGATCACACATTATATGCACAATGGAAACCTCAAGGAGGAAATATAAAAGTAACATTTGATGCAAATGGAGGGAATCCAGTAATCCCAATAAGTATGCAAGTAACTTTTGCAAATGCCTATGGAATAATGCCAACGCCATTAAGGTCAGGATATTCATTTGTAGGATGGACAGATGGGCAAAGTGGAGGGAATCCTATATTATCAACAAGCCCAGTTGCAATAAATTCTGATCATACAATATATGCACAATGGGCACCAAGAGATGGGAATATAAAAGTAATATTTGATCCTAATGGAGGAGAGCCATTATTAATATCAACTACGCAAGTTACTTTTGCAAATCCGTATGGAATAATACCAACGCCATTAAGAGCAGGATATACATTTTTAAGGTGGACAGATAATCAGACAGGAGGAAATTCAATAACACCATTGACATTAGTTGCGATGAATTCTGATCATACTTTATATGCACAATGGAAAAATAATAATATAGATGATGAAAATAATTCTACAAGTGATACAACAAGTAATACTACAGGAACAGGTGGAACTACAAGTAATACCACAAGTACAAGTGGTACAACAAGTAATACTACGGGAACAAGTGATACAACAAGTAGCACCACAACAGGAACAGGCGGAATGACTAATACAACAGGAGCAGGTGAAACTACAAGTAATACCACAGGAACAGGCAGTACAACAAGTAATACCACAGGAACAGGTGGGATAACAAGTAATACCACAGGAACAGGTGGGACAACAAGTAACACAGGCATGGGTGGAACAACAAGTAACACCACAGAAACAGGTGGTACAACAAGCAACACAACAGGTATAGGAGGAACAACAAGTAACACAGGCATGGGTGGAACAACAAGTAATACAACAGGTACAGGTGGTACAACAAGTAACACAACAGGTACAGGTGGCACAACAAGCAACACAACAGGTACAGGTGGTACAACAAGTAATACCACAGGAACAAGTGGGACAACAAGTAACACAACAGGGACAGGTGGTACAACAAGTAACACAGGCATGGGTGGTACAACAAGTAACACAGGCATGGGTGGAACAACAAGTAACACAGGCATGAGTGGAACAACAAGTAACACAACAGGTACAGGTAGTACAACAAGTAACACAGGCATGAGTGGAACAACAAGTAACACAACAGGTACAGGTAGTACAA
>JAVBPQ010000142.1:0-10341 GCA_031549525.1 Clostridiaceae bacterium
CCATTTTTCCGCCGCCTGCTGTGTGGTGATGTATTCATTATTCAAATTACACACTTCCTCTCGCAACAACAGCATATCACATATTCGGAATAATATCAATTTATACTATTCCGCATTTAAAACAAATCAAGACATTATTTATAAATTATCAAAAATAAATACACTCTCAAAAAAAATTTTAGCAGCTATTTAGTTTCCAGAGAATACTAAATAGCTACTATAATATTAGGGGATATTTTTACTTTTTAATACTTAACACCACTCCAATAGACTGTGTTTCTCATAATAGCTTTATCTGAAAGTTTAACCCCATCTAAAGCCCATTTTTTCCACTCTTCAAATCCTGTACGGTCTATTACATATCCAATATGCTCTTTTCCTCCTGGAGCATCTCTATCAAAATACTTATCTACAAATTTATAGGTATTCATGATTATCTTAATTATAGAATCCTCATCCACCCATAAAATAAAATCCTCTCCAAGCCTTGGATTTTTCTTGCCTGTCCTTCCCATAATGGTAAGTCTGTAATATTTTTCTTTGCTTCTAGTCCATGCACCCATTGGACAGCTTAGAACACATTCTCCACATCCAATGCACTTTAAAGCATCCCTTTCAATCTTATAATTTTCCATCCTTAAAGCATTGGTAGATTTTTTCTTACAAGCCTTTTCGCAAGCACCGCATGCAACACACCTATATCTATCATACTCTGGCTCTGTCATTCCTATTATCCCAAAATCATGCATCCTAGCTTTAATACAATCGTTTGGGCACCCTGTTAAAGCAATTTTAAAGTGAAGGTCATTTGGAAATATATTTTTTTCAATTCTTTTTGCAAAATTTGTGGTATTATAGTTAGCATAAGGGCATACATTATTTCCTATACAAGCTGCAACATTTCTTGTGCCAGAAGATGTGTAACCTTTATCTTTTACTTCTTGATTTATATCAAGTCCATTTATTATAGGCTGGATAAGCTTGTTTACTTCATCAATATTTTCCATCTTAATATCTGGTATTTCAAAACCCTGACGAGTTGTAATATGAACGGTACCATTTCCATATTTTTCAGCTATATCTTGTATTAAACTTAAATATTCTGCATTTAAATATCCTCCAGGTACCCTTATCCTTGAAGCAGTAAGGCCTCTTTTTTTAGTTATACGAAAGGCATTTTTTTTAAGCTTTTTAACATTTATATCCATACTTTTCACCTCAATCCACTAAAAGTTTGCCCTTAGAATAATTGTACACTGGACCATCTAAGCAAACATATGAATCTGAAATCTTGCAATGCCCACATTTTCCTATTCCACAGCACATCTTTCTCTCATGAGATATCCATATATTTTCTTCTTTTATATTTAAATTTAAAAATCCTTGAACTGCAAATTTCATCATTATGGGCGGACCTACTACTATGACTTGAGTCGTTTCTATATTATCTATAGAAACCTTAGGAATATATTCAGTAACAAGTCCCACATTGCCAGTATAATTTTCATCTCCCTTATCCACAGTGAGTACTACATTGGCTTTTCTAATCCAATCATGGATATCTTGCTTAAATATTATATCCTTAGGGGATTTAAACCCTACTATAAGAGTAAATCCTTTGGTTTCTTTAGAATTATTTGCAAAATAATCTACAAGGGCCTTAACAGGTGAAAGGCCTGTTCCTCCTGCTACGATTATCAATTCCTTATTTTTATAATCATCTATATTAAATCCATTGCCATAGGGTCCTCTTAAAAAGAGCTTATCTCCAACATAATTGTTAAAGACTTCATCTGTAACTTTCCCCACTTTTCTTATGGTTAAATCTACACTTCCTTCACCTATTCCACTTACAGAGATAGGAGCTTCTCCAAACTTTGGAATGGAAACTTCAAAAAACTGCCCAGGCTTTACATCACCTTCATAGGACATTTTAAAAGTGTATTCTATTTCAGTGTGCTTCTTTACATCAAGGATGGTGGATAAGAAAGGTATATATTCATTCATAGCTTTGAAACCCCCTCATTTAGCTTGTTTATGCAATTTGAATATGAGATGTATTCAGGGCACATATCATCGCACCTTCCACAGCCTACACACATATGGTATCCAAATCTCTTTTTAAAGTCGTAAACCTTGTGCAGAACTTTAAACCTCATCCTTTGTCCATTTTTTTGTCTATATACATGCCCTCCTGCTATATCTGTATAGCCGTCTACATGACAAGAAGCCCAAACTCTTCTTCTTTCTCCTGCTTTTCCATTGTCTTTATAAAATATATCCTGCATTGTAAAGCATGTACAAGTTGGACATACAAAATTGCATCTTCCACAAGCTTGACACCTTCCATCATATTCATCCCACATCTTCGAGTTAAATATTGACATGTCTATATTTTCAGGTATATTAACCTTGACATAATTTGAATCCACAAAAGATTTTTCGACCTCTATATTTTCATATTTTCCTTCCTCTAGATATAAAGTAAGCTCATCCCACTTGCTATCTATAAGAGCTTTTTCGTCCTTTAAATCTAAATATGCATCATAAAAATCACAGGTATTTGTACCCATAGTAGTGCAAAAGCAATTTTCAAAAGAGCTTTTACACCCTATCAATATGAATTTTACATTTTCCCTGAATTTTTTATAATAATAATCGCTAAACTTATTGTTTAGATATATCTCATCTAACCTCTTTACTGAATGAAGGTCGCAGCTTCTTAAAAAAATAACTGCCCCCTTTTTTTCAAAATTTGGCTCAATGACTTTATCTTCTGTAAAATAAAATAAAGTCTGTGTTATTGGAAGCAATACTTCCTTAAAAGAAAAATTAGATTTTTTATTAAATTCAATCTCCTCTAAATTTTTTATCTTGTCATATCTTACAGAATCAGTATCAGAAAAAGCACCTTTTCCAACAAAATTCTTTGGAGCATAGAATAAATACCTATCTGAAAACTTATCTATAATATGATTAAAAGAGGCTATATCAACTTTATATCCCATTTTATCACTCCTTGATATTCAATTCATCTATCCTATCTATTAGGATCTTGGAAAGCCTAGGATCTGTGCCAAGTGTCTTCCCAATCTTAACAGTAACTTCTGGGTAAGCTTTTAAAATATTATTTATTTTATCAGGTATGTTTTTTTTGACATGAGTGCCTTCAAATAGAAAGTACGGTATCACATATATATCATCTACACCTTTATCTATTAAGCTCTTTATACCAGTCTCTATATTCATCTTAAAAAATGATATAAAAGCACCTTCAATTATTAAATCTTTCTTATCCTTTTTAACCATATCTATTATCTTATTTAATATATCTATTGAATCTTTATTATTTTTGCTGCCATGAGCTAAAATCAAAATACCTTTCACAAATTCACCTCTTTTTATAACTATTTAAAAACATCCTAAGAAAATTAAATAGCACAAAGCCTATGATTGCTGTGGTTATATATATTTGTATACCAGATATCTCTTTTATTATAAGACCAAAAGCTTCATTTCCGTTTGCCGCCAAAAATTCTGACATCTTTACAGAAGCTACAATACCTATCGCCATGGGAAATGTAAGGGCTGCAAACGCTGGTGAAAACGGGAAGGAAAAGAACTTAGGCAATTTATAAAGCACAAACAAAAGTGTACAAAATACGATTGCATAAAGCAGATAAACTATTATTTGATTTGGAGCATCTTTATAAACATTTAAATAGCTTACAAGGCACAAGCTTGAAGGGGCTAAGAGTATGGCTTGAGTATGGTACATAGCATCCTTTATAGGGAGAGTCATAAGCCTAATTATCATAAGAGGCAATAATATTGCAAAAGCTATAAGTCCATAAAATAGAACTATCTTAGATATCAAGGGCTCCTTCATAACTCCGCCTACAACTACCGAAACCATGATTCCATTGTAAGTAACAAACCAACTTGGCACAAAAGTATCTTTGTTTACACCCTTTATAACATTTCTATAAGTAAACACCAATATGTGTATTGCATGGATTATAAGACCTAAAAACCACAGAATTTTTCCAAAAGCATTGTTATAAGCAAAATAATAGCTTCCAAGTAGCATTATTATCATAGAAAATCCTGCATACAAGCTTGCTGGTACAGTATTTGAATATTCTTTTTTAACAACTTGAAAATAAGTTACTATCTTTACTACATATGCAACTAAAATAATTGTAGCTAAAATCATCATGATATGCCTTATCCATGTAAATCCTAATGGAACATACATATTTGATAATGTAATCGCACCTACCATGGTTGGCAAAAGAGG
The DNA here is from genome assembly GCA_031549525.1 of Clostridiaceae bacterium. Classification (GTDB taxonomy): domain Bacteria; phylum Bacillota; class Clostridia; order Clostridiales; family Clostridiaceae; genus WQUF01. The sequence continues at coordinate 4,301 of JAVBPQ010000142.1, forward strand.
AACAGGTATATTTTCAACCTTTTGAAGCAAAGTTCTATTTTCTGCCACATTAGTAGCAATTTTACTGTTTGCCATAACATTCCCTCCTAAATTATAATAAAGATTAATATATAAATTCAAAATTATCTTTTATGTTAAAAAAGTCGGAATAATCTATCTTAAATAAAGGTTTTTTAACTTTTGAGGTATCTATTTTATTCTTTATCATCTGCGTTAAAATTCCAGAATAAGATAAATCCCCTTGTAATATAGCACCATAGATAACTCCATCTTTATGGATTATCTTTTTATAATTCTTTCCATCATCTTCGATCTCAACACTATAACTCTCATCCAAAGCTTCAGGAATTCCTAAGGACATAGTAGGCACCCCTAAGAAATTCATAGTGCATTTACTTGCAAAGAAATCGTCCATCTCTCTCTTAACACTTGCCATATTGCTTCCTGCTATGATACCCTGTTTAACAGCAGCAGGCCATATTGGGCTTCTTCCTGTGACATCTCCTGCTCCATATATATAATCAAAATTTGTCTTTCCATAACTATCAATTACAAGCCCAAATCTATCAAGCTCAACTCCTGATCCTTCTAAGAATTTAACATTAGCACGAACCCCAACAGTTATAACAAGTAAATCACAAGGTATAGATGAGCCATCAGATAAGATGAGTTTAACTACATTTCCTTCTTCATCTAAGACAGCTTCACTTGCTATAGTGCCAAAATATTGTTTAACTCCTTCTCTTTTAAACGCCTCTTCATATACAGATGCTGCTCTTTTATCAAGCTGCATTGAGAGCATACGATCTTTAAGCTCTAAAACAGTGAGGTTTTTATTTATATGCAAAAGACCAGATAGAGCATCAAGACCAACAAGCCCTGCACCACTCACTACTATATTTTTAGCTATTTTAGCTCTTTCCATAATCTCAAAACAATCAGAAAGATTTCTAAATCCAATTACGTTCCTATCTTCCTTAAACATAGGAGGAATTGAGGGCTTAGCTCCTGATGCTATAAGCAATTTATCAAAATTTATAACTCTTCCATCTTCTAATTCTAATGATTTTTCTTTAGCATAAAGCCTAGTTACAGATAAGCCCTTTATCCAGTGGATCTTGTTCTTTTCTATAAAATCCTCATCTTTAAAATTAAGCTTCTCTAAAGTCCTGATACCTTGCATATAGTGGTGAAGTATGCATCTTGAATAAATCCTATCATCCTTAGATATCAATATGATTTCAGCATCTTTATCTAGCCTTCTTATTTCCTCTATTCCATTAAGACCTGCAGCTGACGCTCCTATAACTACATATCTCATTAGATCACCTCCTCAAGAGTAATAGCCTTCATAGGACATTTTTCTACACACATAGGATCTGCTTTTCCCTCTTCATTTCTATGAGTGCACATATTGCACTTCATTATTTCCTTATGCTCATTTCTATCACTCTTTAAAACCCCATATGGGCAAGCCATTATGCACATATAGCAACTTGCGCATCTATCAAAATCGTACTTTACAAGCCCTGAATCATAATCCTTTTTCATAGCTCCTGTCATGCAAGTATATGCACATTCAGGCCTATCACAATCTCTACAAAAAATAGGGGCAGGTTTATTTTTACTATCTATAGTCACACGATTTCTTGAATCAGAACTCTCGTGAGATACAGCACAAGCAGTTACGCACCCTAAACAGCCAATGCATCTTGTTCTATCGATTTTAATCCTTACCACAATTAAACCTCCTCTATTTTTTCAAAATTTATTGGAGTAGTCTTATATGATGGTTCTTTTGAATATGGATCGTATAAAGATGGTGTCAATGTATTGCATTCTATATAATGAATTGGAGCATATATTTCGTCATATTTTATATTCGCTGTGATCTTAACAGTAAAATCTGCACTCTGGCCATTTATTGAGGATATCTTTATCTTCTGGTTTTCCTCTATTCCTTTTTCTTTTGCAAGATTATCATTCATTAAGACATAGGCTTTTTTAATGGAAACATCCTCTACAAACTGAATTTCCCTCGTTCTAGTTTGAGTATGCCATTGCCCTACGCTTCCTCTTCCTGTGTTTAAAATATAAGGAAATTTCTCTGTAGTCTTTAAAGGATTTTCCATAGGCTTTTCAAACATAAACTTAGCTTTTCCAGTTTGCGTATAGTATTTTCCATCCTCAAAAAGACGCCTTTCATCTTCCTTTAATTCATCTCCTACTTTAAAAGGCCATTGAATACCATGAGAATTTTCTAAAGCTTCATACTCAACACCTGTAAAATCTCCTGGCATTCCCTTTGAACACTTCTTCATAAGTTCAAAAGCATCCTTAGGAGTCTTCCAATTGTCAAGGAGATTTCCCATGCCTAAAGCTTTTCCTATACCTAAAATAACCTCATAATCATCCCTCTCGTCTTTCTCCTTAGGAAGACAAGGGCGCATAGCTGAAATTCTTCTCTCTAAATTTATATATGTCCCTTCCTTTTTAATCCCTGAAACCACTGGAAGATATACATCGCAATCTGATGAAGAATCTGTATCACCATATATATCTTGAACTACAAAGAATTCTAATTTATCCATGGCTTTTTCAAAGGTTTTATTATTCGTCCAAGAATGACGAGGGTTTGTGCACAATATCCACAATGCTTTTATCTCTCCTGCATTTATCTTTTCAATTATAGCGTTATATGGTATTGTAGGCTTCATGGCTAAGACACTGTCTTCAACTCCTAAGGCTTCAGAAACTGCTCGCCTTCTCTTTTCATTGTCAAAGTCTCCTCCTCCAAATAGCCCTGCAGTGTTGCTATATAATCTTGATGCCATGGCATTGCATTGACCTGTTATAGAGTTTGCACCTGTACCTTTTTTTCCAATATTTCCTGTCATAAGAGCTAAATTTATTATAGATTGAGCTGTTCTAACTGCTTCATATCCTTGATTTACTCCCATAGTCCACCAGAAAGATACTCTCTTTCCATTGTGAATTAAATCTACAATCTCTAAAATCTGATCCTTTGAAAGACCTGTCTTATCTACTCCTAAATCAAGGGTATAATCCTTTAAAAATTCCTTAAACTCATCAAACCTCTCAGTGTGATCTTCTATATATTTTTGATATATAAAACCCTTTTCAATCAATAAATTAGCTATAGTGTAAAACAGATATATATCTGATTTTCCTAAAATACCATACCAATAATCTGCATTTTCTGCAGTTTCTGACCTCCTTGGATCTATGACTATCACCTTTTTATCAGGATTCTTTTTAACCCTATCCCATAAGATTGGATGAGTTACAACTGGATTTGCTCCTATAAAAAATATGGTGTCAGAGAGTTCTAAATCCTTTAATGTATATGGAGGTGCATCAAAACCAAAACTCTGTTTATGAGCAACCACTGATGTAGCCATACATAACCTTGTATTTCCATCTACATTTGTCTTCATATAATTTCTAAAAACATGGCCTAAAAGTGCAAACTCTTCTAATGTAAGCTGCCCTGTGCTTATTGCTGCAATGCTCTCTTTACCATACTTCTCTTTAAAATCCAAAAATTTCCTTGCTACATATTCATAAGCATCATCCCAGGACATCGTCTCAAAATAGCCATCTTCTTTTTTAACTCTAGGAAGCTTTGGACCTGTTACTGCAGTTTGCTGCTTATCTAGTGAAAAACCCTTTATACATGCAAATCCATCATTTACTGGATAACCCTTCGTAGGAACAACCTTTACGATTTTATTATTTTCAATATAAAAATCTAAGTTACAGTCAATTGCACAAAAGTTACAAGTTGATTGAACTTTTTTCATATAAACTCATCCTCTCTTAGGAAATTTATTCTATATAAAACATTTACATCAGCAGGATGTTAATTTTGATAATTATTTAACAATAGATTCTTTATTATATTATAAAGTAATTCTAAAAAAATCACTGTGATTTTAATCACGATGTTTTAAAATTAGTGAAATATTTTAAGATTGATTAGGAAAAACGAAGCTTAAGATAAAGATACAAATGATATAAAGAAAAACATTATATTTTAATATAAATTTTTTTAAAATTATTTGTAAATATTGTAACGAAAATCACTTTAACTAAGTATTTATTAATGAGAAGCTTAGGGTATTCTAAATTTATGATGGAAAATATTTACTACTTTTAAAAAATCCTTTATTATAACTTGCTTTAGACATAACTTTATAAACCACATATTTTTAGAAATACCCTATTTAAAAATACCCAATTGGTGGATACCTATCAGAAGGTATCCAATTTTTATGTAAATTAATTTTTAATTGAAGCATCAAAGGAAATATCAGAAGGTGCAAAGTTAATTTTCTTAACAAATTCTAAGGATTCCTTAGCGCCATAAAACCTTTCTATTCCATTATCTTCCCACTCCACAGAGAGAGGACCATTATAGCCTATAGCATTTAATTCTCTTATTATCTCTTCAAAATTCACATGTCCATGTCCTAATGAGCGGAAATTCCAAGCACGGCGCAAATCTCCAAATTCTAAGTGTGAACCTAAAACTCCAGCACGACCATCATAATGAACAGCTACATCTTTCATATGAACATGAAATATCCTATCACCAAAGTCTCTAATAAATAAAGCAGGATCAATGCCTTGCCACAATAAATGACTTGGGTCAAAGTTAAACCCTAAAGCTTTATGATAATTAAATTTTTCCAAGAGCTTCTTTGCAGTATAATAATCAAAAGCGATTTCCGTTGGATGTACCTCTAAGGCAAATTTAACACCAAGCTTAAGATATTCATCTAAAATAGGTGTAAACTCCCTTACTATAATATCAAAGCCTTCTTCTATCATCTTACCAGTGGTTTGCGGATAGGAATACCAAAATTTCCAAATAGGTGAACCCATAAAGCTTGTAGATACATAGCATCCAAAATTTTTACAAGCTTTAGCACTTTTAATCATCATATCTTTTGCCCATTCTTTAATCTCTTTTGGCTTTCCATGAAGATTTTTGGGCAAAAAATTATTTAACCTCTCATCATAGGCATAGGCATCACCTATACATTGACCAATCAAATGGGTACTTAGTGCAAAAACTTTAAGATTATTTTTCTTTAAAATATCAAGCCTTTCATTTACATATGTATCATCATCTGCAGCCTTTTCAATATCAACGTGCCCTCCCCAACAAGCAAGTTCAAGTCCATCATATCCCATTTTAGAAACATCTTCACAAAGCTTATCAAGCTCAATATCAGTCCATTGCCCAGAACATAAAGTTATAGGTCGCATAAAAAACACCTCTCCATAATAAATTTATCTAAAAACTCTATATTTTAACCCATTTTCCTGTCTTTGCGCTTTCTAATATTTTATCTATAAGTAACATCCCCCTAAGCCCATCATTAAAATCCGCAAAATCCTTTGGGCTATTTTTGCAAGCGATATGATTATAAAATTGACCAAAGCAATATTTAAATGTATCAGGAAATCCTTCAGCATGTCCACCTGGATAACCTGTGATACTTCTAACATTTTTGTGAATTAAAGAAGGGTCCTTTGTAATAACTTCATTATATCTATCTCTATGTCCAAAAATCAAATCATTGAGGTTATTCTCTGAATCCCATTCAAAAGAGGATTTTGTGCCGCTTATAAATATTGAAATTTTATTTTTTTTGCCCCCAAAAACCTGAGATATAAACATATTTCCAATTGCTCCATTGTTAAAGCGAAGCATAACCATAGCCATATCCTCTGTATCTATACGAATATCTTCATATCCTTCATCGCTTTGCTCATTTGAAAAAGTTTTAATGACTTTGCTCTTAGATTTTTTTCGAGTCTTATAATAAGTAGAAAACTCTGCAAATACTTCTTCTGCTTTAAGCCCTGTTGTATTTTCAACAGTATCAAGCCAGTGAGATCCGATGTCAGCAACAACACGAGTTTGACCAGATTCTTTAGAGATAAGCCTCCAAGAATAATCTGTCTCATATAGAAGCCAGTCTTGAACATACCCTCCATGGACAGACATT